>CAMYXB010000015.1 GCA_947303145.1 uncultured Clostridia bacterium
TCTTCAATTCCCTTAATTCTTAATCAATAGTTAGATGCGTCCTCGATGATAAATTTATCGAAGTCTACGTCCTCAGGGAAATCTATAGGCAGAAAAATGGCATTGTGGAATGTCTCGAAGTGATTGATGTGCTTGGTGAGAATGACAGGAGTGGCGATGCCGAGCCTTTCACAAATACTGGAGATATAGTCGAAAAAATTTTCTTCTAAAAAGGCACCACCTTCTTCAAGAATGGTGTCCTTTTCTATCCTATCTTCCCTCATCACTCTTCCCCAAATCCTTACCATATCCCCACTCCTCATTCTCTTGTTATATAAAGAAGATATGCTACTTGAAACTTATTATATCAATTTTTTTCAGTTTTTCAAACTATTTTTTTATTCAGTTTTTTATACTTTTTTCATCATTTTTTACAATTTTTTATCAATATTTTATCAATATTTTACAATTTTTAGTGATTTTTTACAATTTTTAGTGATTTTTAATTGTTTTTATCCTTTTTTGGATATTTTTATCTTTTTGTCATGATTTGTATTAAACTAAAAACTGCTTGACATATAATAAATAAATGATATAATGTCCCTGCTCGAGCCAAGCGAGTGATATTATTTTTAGTGGGCGCTACGCCCATTATTTTGTTTTAGAAAAGGAGGCTTTGTAAACAATGGACAACGAAGTGGTTTTGACTAAAGAGGGACAGAAGGCTCTGCTAGATAGATTGGAGTTCCTGAAGACAGACAAGAGAGCCGAAGTTGCCAAAAAAATAGGCGTGGCTAGAGAATTCGGCGATTTGTCAGAGAATGCAGAGTATGATTCCGCCAAGGAAGAGCAAGCTCAGGTTGAGGCGGAGATAAGCGAGATAGAGAATAGACTCAGATTTGCTAGGATTATTGATAAGGAGGACATCGACACAAGTGTCGTCAGCGCTGGATGCTTTGTCAAGGTCAAGGACTTGGACTTTGACGATGAGATAGAGTATCAGATAGTTGGCGCTACAGAGAGTGATCCTCTAAATGGCACCATCTCCAATGAGAGCCCAGTAGGTAGTGCTCTTCTTGGCAAAAAAGTGGGAGACTGTGTCAGTGTGGTGCTTTCGCACAACAACAACTCGACTATTAGATATGAGATTATGTCCATCAGGGTGTAATTGTGTTTTTTATATCAAATCGCAGGTCTAGTCGGCTTGCGATTTTTTTATGTCAATAATTTTTAGAAAAACAATGTCTTTGTTTTAGTTGAATTTATTACAATTTTTTGATAAAATTTACTCTATGATAGAGTATCAGGACTTGATTGCAAAGAATAGCCAATATACATCACTTTTGCCCAGCATTGATAGTGCCAACGTGTTCCTCCTTGAAAGTGAGGATACTATTTATCTTGAGAATTTTGCTCTCATGCTGGCCAAGGCTATTTTATGCACAGGCACCACACGCCCCTGTGGCAAGTGTCAAGATTGCCTCAAGATGAGCCTCGTATCTCACAGCGATGTACATATCTATCCCAAATTTTCCAAAGGCGTGGTCGTGGACGATGTGAAGGATATGCTGGACAGAATATATCTCGCCCCTCTTGAGAGTGACAAGCAGGTATTCATATTCAATTCATTTTCTTCAGCCACTCCTCAAGCACAGAACAAACTTCTCAAGATTCTCGAAGAAGGGCCAAGCAATAGTTATATAATCTTGTGCGTCTCAGCCATTAGTAAGGTGCTTAGAACAGTGCAGTCTAGGTGCTATAAAACAAAATTGCTTCCCATTCCTAGTGACGACCTCAAAAAAGTATTAGATATATCGGATAATAGTGCTCTGGATAGGGTGCTGTCTCTTGCAGGAGGCAGTCTTACTCGAGCCATTAGATATGCACAAGATGACGATTTTCAAGGCATCTATGATGCAGTGCTGTCCACTATCTGTGATATGAAAGACTCACGTCAAGTCCTAGCATATTCGTGTATGCTAGGAGAGAAGAGCGAAGATTTGTCTATTATATTCGAACTCTTTGAGATATTTTTTAGATACTTGCTACTTGTCAGGCTAGGTAGAGAGGACTTTGTAGAAGATAAATCTTGCCTAGAGAGACTAAGAAGTGTGCAACAAGAGTATTCCCCCGATGCCATAGACCTCATATTGAGGGAAATATATAAGGCGAGGGAAAAACTGGAGTTCAATTGCAACAAGCAGACAATCATAGATTCATTCCTATTGTATATTTTGGAGGTAAAATATTTATGCAGAGAGTAGATTGTAGATTTAGGATAAACCCAAAGGTATATTCTTTTGTGTCCGATTTGTCACTTAAAAAAGGTGACGAAGTAGTCGTGCAGACCAGTATGGGAGAGGGATTTGCAGTAGTGGAAAGAGTGGCGCCTCTCGCCACTGACGAGGGGAAGTTCAAGAGAGTCTTAAGACTTGCCACAGAGCAGGACAAGCGCCAGAATGAGAAAATGGTGGAAAGGGAGAGGGACGCTGTCAAGACCACTCAAAGCATGGCAGATAAATTGAAACTGGAGATGAATGTCGTCAATGCAGAGTTTTCTCTTGATGGCTCCAAGGTGATTATTGACTTTATCGCAGAGGATAGAGTGGACTTTAGAGGACTAGTCAAGGACCTTGCTACAGCGCTTAGGAGTAGGATAGAACTCAGGCAAATAGGCACTAGAGACCAGGCGAGAATGGTGGGTGGCATAGGTATCTGTGGCAGAGTGTGCTGCTGTGCTTCGCACCTAAAAGATTTTGAGAAAGTGTCCATCAAGATGGCGAAAGTTCAGGGACTGTCCCTCAATCCCACCAAAATATCTGGTGCCTGTGGCAGACTGATGTGCTGTCTTGAGTATGAGAATCCTTACTACGAGGAGATGAGTAAGGTGATGCCCAGGCTGAATAGCAAGGTCAACACACCCGAAGGACAAGGTGTAGTCATCTATGAGAATCTTTTGAAAAAGATGGTGTCAGTGAGGATAGAGACCAGTGACGGCTCCACCATATTTAGAGATTACACATTGGAAGATATAAACAAATTCAATAAAACGAAGGAAAAATGAGCAAAAATATAAATATTTTGAGAGAAAATGAGACTTTGGACGATTTGCAGAGAGATGACTTGTTCGTTATCCAGAGCAGAAATCACTATCGCTTTTCTATAGACAGCGTGCTTTTGTCTGATTTTGTCAAAACAGGTCATGATGATAATTGTGTGGAATTATGCTCTGGCTGTGGAGTTATTTCCATACTAGTTCACGCCAAGTGTCACCCTCGACACATTCTGGGAGTGGAACTAGACGAGGCTTTGCACGATATGTCCACAAGGAGCCTAGAGTATAATGGCATAGAGGACATTACATTCATAAGAGAAGACTTGAAAGAGTTAAAAAGTAGTGTAAAAGAGGGAAGTATAGATGTAGTTTTCTCCAATCCCCCCTACCTTTTGCCTCTCAAAGATATGTCTAGAGTGAGTAGTAGATTTCATCACACCAAATATGAGACCACCACATCACTTGAAGATATCTTGTCTGTCACAGCTTTTGCCCTCAAGTGTGAGGGGAGATTTTGTGTTATTTATTGCTCGATGAGGCTTCAAGAATTGCTATCAAAGGCGAGCAATTATCACTTATTTTTGAGCAAAATTCAGTTCGTTTACTTCAAAGAGGGGGCGGACAGTGCTCTCGTCATGTGTGAGTTCGTGAAGAACAAAGAGATTTCGGTATCTGTTCTCCCTCCCATTATCTTTTAGATTATCCTACATACTAGGCAACTTATTATCGCTCCACCCAGCGTGGCAATTAGCCCAACAGGTATAGCATAGCCTAGTTTTTTTATGCTGGTTTTTGAGGTGTAGAGTGTAGTCACATAGAATATCGTGTCGCAACTGCCCACTATGACACTGGCACTGCGCCCTATATAACTATCCACACCATAAGTGGAGAACAGGTCATTGAGTATGGCTAGGCTCCCATTCCCCGAAAAGGGCTTGAGCAGCACCAGTTCTGCAAGTTCAGATGGAATACCCATGATATTAAATACAGGCGACACCCCTCTCGCCATAAGAGAGGCCAGTCCACTTATCTTTATGAAAGAGACCAATATCATTATAGTCACGAGATAGGGGAAGATGCTCACCACTACACCCATGCTTTGCTTGGCACCAGATATAAAACTGGTGTAGACATTCACTTTTTTGTGCTTAGCATAGAGGAAGGTGAGCAGTATAAAGAGGGGCAATAAATATATACTCATCACTTCTTCCTCTTTTTTAGCCTTTCTATTAATAGTGCTAGTCCCATGCCAAGAATAGCAGTGAGGACGGCAGATATTATAGTGGGAAGAATGATGTTGCTACTAGACTGGCTTCCTGCAGTTATCCTCAGTCCAATGACTGTGGAGGGAATGATTTGCATGGAAGTGGCGGCGAAGATTATCAGCATTTTCATCGGTCTTGTGGCAGTGCCAGACTTGTCGTCCATTCTCTGCATGGCCTTCATTCCCAGAGGCGTTGCCGCTCCACCCATGCCAAGAATATTGCAGGATATGTTCATGCACACCAGTTCATTGGTCTTGTCGTCCATTTTGCCAAATATTTTGCGAGTAATGGGGGATAATAGGCGAGATAATTTCTTGTTTATCCCGCTGTCCTCCATCACATTTAGCAGTCCCAGCCATACAGAGTATATGGCGCACAACTTGAGACACAATTTCAGTGTCTCCTCGCTAGCAGATAGCATGGTGGGCAATATTATCTCAGGATTGATGTATATCAGCACGCATATACTAGCAATAAGTAGCCAAAACCATATTTTACTCATGATATATCATTATGTCTCTAGTCTATGTTGTATGATAACTTGTCCGCTAAGATAAAATATGACTTTATTTAATTCAATATCTGTGCTATACTTTTTCCCATGATAGATGCACATTGTCACCTCTATGATGAGAAGTTCGATAACATAAGACAAGATGTCTTAGAGATTATAGACACCACAGATTTGTATTGCATAACCAGTGGTGACAATATAGCCACGTCAAGAGAGTGTATATCTTTTGCTAAGATGCACCCTCATGTCTTTGCCACCATTGGAGTTCACCCGCATGAAGCCAAATCTTTCAAAGAGGGGGACATAGATGTTTTAAGGCAGATGTCTAGAGAGAATAGAGTGGTCGCTATAGGCGAGATAGGACTAGACTATCACTACGACTTTTCTCCAAGGGAAGTGCAGAGAGAGGTTTTATCTAGGCAGTTAGAACTAGCCATATCACTCTCCCTGCCTTGCGTATTTCATGTGAGGGAAGCCACGAAAGATTTTTTAGACATTATGTCTACCTATGCTCCTCGCCTAGCTCCCAGCCTTGTGCATAGTTTCAATGGGAGTATAGATACAGCCAAAATACTGCTAAACTATGGTTTTTATCTCAGTTTCAATGGCATCTGCACCTTTAACAATGCGAGGAATATCCTCGAGATAATAGATTTCATGCCACTAGACAGGATTATCCTTGAGACAGACAGTCCATATCTTGCCCCTGTGCCTCATAGAGGAGAAGTCAATCGCCCCGAATATGTCCGCCTTGTAGCCGAGGTGGTGGCTAGAATTAAGCATAAGTCAGTGGACGAGATTATCCGCATCACACAGCAGAACACCGAGAGATTGTTCAATATAAGATTAGGAGAGAGAGATGGATAGAAGTGACTTTCATTTCAAGAAAGAGTTTGGTCAGAACTTTATTTTTGACAAGAATTATCTCACGTCTCTTGTCTCTAAGTTGTCACTAAGTAGTGATGTCAATGTGCTAGAGATAGGCAGCGGTATGGGCTCTCTTAGCACCATTTTGGCCAGCAATTTTAGAAGAGTAGTGAGTTATGAGATAGACAAGACTCTCACAGAACACCTTGAGAATATATCAAGAGATTATTCCAATCTCACATTTGTCTTTAAGGATATTCTAAGGGAAGATATGTCCGTCATAGATGAGTTATTTGACGGAGAGGACTATGTTTTAGTGGCCAACTTGCCTTACTACATCACCAGCGAGATAATATTTAGATTTTTATTGCACTCGAGTAAATTATCGTCTATATGTGTTATGGTGCAGAAAGAGGTGGCGGACAGGCTATCTTCTCCTCCTTCTTGCAAGGAATATGGCATTCCCAGTGTTATACTAGGCACTTTTGCTTCATGCAAGATTGTTCAATATGTCCCACGCACTATATTCACTCCACAACCCAATGTCGACAGCGCCATGATAAGAATAGACATAGATAGGCATAAGTTTGATATAAGAGATGTGGATGCTTTCTGTGATTTTGTATCTAGATGCTTTAATATGAAACGTAAAACATTTGTAAATAATTTACTCAAAGGTGGCTATGATAAAAGTAAAATAATCACCGCTTTAGAAGAACTACATATTTCATTGACAGCCAGACCAGAGACACTTTCTCCTAAAGATTTTGTGTCTTTGTTTGAAGTTCTTGGTGAAAAATAATAGTTTTTATTCAACTTTTTTGTCCTTTCGACATATATAGACAGAAACACTGTCTATTCCTTTTTCCTCGTAGTTTTTTTATGGAAAAATTGTGATAGAATAGACGAAAAAGGAGCATTTATATAAATTGCACAGCAAAGTAGTTATTTTGAATAACAAAAATGACAATACATTCAAAGCCATTCTTACACTCAAAAATGATGGCAAGAGCAATATCAAGTTTTTCAACCTGTCTAGCAAATACAAGAGCCTAGCACTCGGCTTTAGGCAATCTGGCAAGGTTCAAAAGGTGCCCCTATCCGTCAAGGACGCTTCAGCAGATTTTTCCCTCTCTGGCATTGATGATAGTCGCAGTTTTACTTGTGCCGTGGTAGATGTCACCACAGCATTTCAGCCAGAGATTATATTAAGTGCCAGCCAGAATGCCTCTAGCGAGATGGATCATATAGAGGAGGCCTTTGTCTCACCCAAGGTGGAAGATACGTCAAAACTCTACACTCTCGCCACTGATGAGGAGATAGAGAAGGTTATTGATGAGAATCTGGAGCACGATAGAGTGACTACATACTTTGATTCTTGCGCCAAGTGCAAATATAGACAGGCTTTTTATGAAGAGGGAGACACCACATGCCACAACTGCAGTGAAGAAGGCCCCACAACTAGCGAGAAAGTCACTGATGAAGAGGTGACAGAAGGTGCTGAAAGGTCGGCACCTACTCATGACGAAATAAAATCTCCTAGTGAGGATATCAAAACATTGAGTAGTGAGGAGAAGGATAGTGCAGAGAAAATACTTAGTTTGAGAGAGAATTTAGACTTTCCACAAGATGAAGATATCACTTTCTATGAGAGGATAAAGCCACAAATAGATGCATTATTTGAAAAATATGAAAGAGATGAGAGACTTGAGGCACTTCTCCCCACGTCCTCATGGGTGAAAGTGACCTATGACGATGATGGCGGATACTATGTTCTGGGACTTATTAGAGAAGATGATGAGGTGAAATATATCTCCTACGGCATGCCAAGCGGTGATGAAAATACTCCACCAGATGATCTCTCTAGCCTGTCGCAATATCTCAAACTTGGCGAAAATGACGGCTATTGGATAGTCTGTCAAGATGCCATAAATGGCAAAACTATGAGAGTGAAGATAGTCCAGTGACAGATAAAACGAATATTTTTATTGGCAATACAACGAGATATTTGTATTGCTTTTATTTTTGCTAAAATATTTATCAAAATAGTGGTCTATTTTTATTGACAAAAGTCAAGAATTTTGTTAATATCCTATTTGTCTTATTATTACAATGGCATAAAAAGAGGTCTATTATTTTGAAGAAAAGATTTTTTGTTTTACTTTCGTTTATTTTTATGATGTCGATTGTGCTTTTCGCTTGCAATCCCATCAAGTTGTCCCCACTACCCAATAGAGAAGCCACTGTATATGGCAATGGTGGCAGTGCTGTGGTGAAGGACAATTATATTTATTTCGCCAATTCCTATGTGGATTTTTCCACTATTGGCATCAATGACAATAGATATGATGCGAAGAGCCCACAGGTTATCTATGGCATCTACAGAGCCCCCCTCAATAAGTTTGGCAGAGTGAATGTCACAGATGGCAGACCAGAGAAGGTGGAACTGGTTTCTTACAATATAGGAGGCTATGCCTATAGCGGACTATATATCTGTGGAGATTATCTGTATTATTCCACCCCATATTCCACTGTAGATGAGAGTGGCACAGTCACCTCTGGCAGAGTGAGATTTGAGAGAGTTAGACTCGATGGCACTGAAAGGACTATTGTCTATTCTTGTGCCAACTATAGCAGCGATTGTGCCTATGACATAGTCTATGTGGGCGACACCACATACATCTGTATCAAGAATGGTGATGGCAGTCTTGTCGTAGTCAAGTGCAGAGGCAACAATATTTACAGATACACCATCAGCGATAGCATCACGTCTTTTGCAGTGTTCGAGCAGAGAGAGATAAAATATGGCGAGACACTAAGTGATTTCTATACCTATGTGTATTATTCCACTAAAGATAGCAATGACAAATATAATCTTTATAGGAAGAAGCTAGACAATAGTGGCGATGAGGAGTTAATACTCGGCTTGCAGTCCTCTGAAATTAGTGTAGTGTCAGTCAAGAATGAGAAAGTGTATTATACACTAGATAGCCGTCTTTATGGGGCTTACGCTTATGGCAACTTTATTTCCAAGAGATACTCCTCTGTCCCTGCCAAGAATGGCGGAAGCGACGCATCTTCCATAACCAGTTATCTCGTCCTTGATGACAACAATGTGGACGTAGGCATAATTGGAGTATATTATGATGGCTCAAGTTATTCCATGAAGGTGTTTTCTAATGCGGTCAGCGACCTTGACATATCATCATCTAGTGCCATCACTCTGCTTGGCACTCTTGATGGAGAAGTGTATTATCAAGTGAGTGGAGACCAGAATTTATATGTTATCAACCTTACTTATAGAATTCAAGGCAGCAATGTATCCGTCACAGCCTCTTCACCTAGGAGCATAATATCTTCATTCCAAACAAGTGGAGACCATGCCAAATCCAAGTTTGATTTCGATAAAGATAGAGTCTTTACTTATGCACAAGTTGACGATGTGAGCACAGGTAAGTATCTCACCATGTATATGATCAATAACCCATACAGAGACGAAGAGGACAATATTAAGGGACAGTATGTAGGTGTCCTTTCCAGTGCCGATGACGCCCTCGTCTATCCTGATGAAGAATAATCGCATTATCCAATATTAGAGATAATGAACAATCAAATGGCTATGCTTTATGTGTAGTCATTTTTATTTTCATTATTTGCATATTATTCGATTTATCTTTGTTTTAGTTATTTTTTCTTTGTTTTGCCTGAAATATATTTAGTTTACTTACTATTTATTACCTTTACGTCAAAATAATTATTTTTCCGTTAAAAAAGTAAAAAACAAGACATTTTTTTACAATGTTTTTCCTATGAATTTGTCTTTTTGTGTGATATAGTGCTTGTGTCAAACAAATAAAAGGAGATAAATCATGTCAAAGATAAAAGTAGTCTTGTTAGACAACAACGAAAAAGAAAGAGGAGAGGTGAGAGGCATTTTGGAGGCTAGTGGCGATTATGAGGTCACACTAGACTGTGCCAATGGAATGAAAGGTGTGGAGCATATATCTTCCACCCGTCCAGACCTTATCATAACAGACTTGCTTCTTGAGAGCATAGATGGATATGAACTCATCGAGAGAGTGCGAAAATTGGACTATAGACCCAAGATTCTCGTCATATCCTCACTCAAGAGTGACGAGTTCGCCATTAAGGCCATGGAGATGGGCGCTAGTTATTTCATGCTCAAGCCAGTGGATAAGGAAGTTCTACTCAAGAGGTGTCAAGCCATTCTTCGTGGAGACTTGGCAGAGAGGCCGTCTACGCAAAAAGTGATGCACAAGAGGAATCTCGATGAAAGATTGAGCAATATCTTCATCACAGTGGGCATTCCCGCTCACATCAAGGGCTATCAATTCCTGCGTGAAGCAGTCAAGATGGCTATAGATGAGCCTGAGGTAATCAATTCCATCACCAAGCAATTATATCCCTCCATAGCCAGCAGATTTTCCACCAGTGCCAGCAAGGTGGAGAGAGCCATAAGACACGCCATAGAGGTGGCCTGGAATAGGGGCAAGATAGAGAATATCAATTCTGTATTCGGCATCAAGATATATGACAGCAATGACAAGCCCACCAATGGAGAATTCATCGCCCTTGTTGCTGACAAAATGCTCATGGAAGGGGCATAAATAAAAAATTCTAAAAAAATGCTTGTATTCTGTATCAAAGTGTGCTAATAATACGCTTGTAATATTTTCAAAGGAGTGAAATATGAAAAAAACGTATATTAGATGCCCTAGATGCGAACTCAATTACATCGACAAAGAGGACAAATTCTGCAATGTATGCAAGATGGAGATGAAGGCGCTCGGCACAATGGGTGCAGAGGAGATGGCAGATATGGAACTTTGTCCTATCTGCAAGGTCAATTATATTAGTCCTGATGAGGATATGTGTTCTGCTTGTCAAAAAGAGAATGAATATGACGACAATGGAGACCTCATAGAGAGGAGCCAGCCTAGCAAGTGGGGCTATGATGACGATGAGATAGATGACGATGACGGCTATGATGATGACGAAAATGGTGACATGGTGTCCATCACTGATTTAGACGATGACGATGACGATATGTCTTTCGATGACGATGACGATGATGACGACACATTTGATGACGAGGAAGACGAGGATTTTGATGATGACATCGCAGATGACGTGGACGACGTCGATGACGAGATAGACGAAGATTGATGGTATAGGGGAGAGCGAGGTTTCTCCCTTTTCCATTTTTTGTATAAAATCTCCATTCCTGCTCATAATATCTAGGGGGATATTATGCGTAGGGGTATTTATGATTTAACCACAGTAAAGGACAGGATAAACGCCATTAAGGGTAAAGATGTGGACATCACTATCAATAGAGGTCGCAAGAAACTTGATAGATACATGGGAGTGATTGACAATGTATATCCGTCAGTGTTTACGGTCAAGATTTTGGATAGTATGCTTATAAAGTCCGTCACGTGTTCTTATTGCGATGTTCTGTGTGGAGATGTATTGATAGAGGAAAAGTAGTTTTTTTTCCTCTTTTTTTATTCACATTATATTTTTTCTAAAAGTTGTCATATTTTAGCCTTCCATCATGTATTTATGAATAAAAAGGGGGAGAGACTTTGGAAAACGAAGCAAAATTGCAACTTACTACTAAGAAAAAACTGGGGACCTGCATAGCCGAATGTAGTCTAAATCTATCTAAGGACAACGATATTAAGAAGATTCTTACTCTCAAATCAACGCCCAGCATTAAAAGTGTGACAAAAGAGGGCTCTTCGTGCAAAGTAGAGGGCATAGTGGCACTTGATATGCTTGTAGTGACAGATAGTGATGAGATAGTTCCTTTGAAAAGTGAATGTTCCTTTTCACAACTACTCGATGCTAGCGAAAATTGTCCTCATCTTTTCGCTACTTCTCAATTACAAGAGGTTTCTGTGAGGCCACAGGGAACAGATTTTGTCATCACCAGCGAGGTGCTGGTTGACATCTATTCTGTGGACGACACTCAGTCTGTGCCTATGGCAATTGCCACAGAAGATGTCATAGTCAAAGAGGGCGAGATGCAGTGCATGAGCCACACAGCACTTTCTACACATGATTTCACCTACTCCATCACCATAGATAGAGATAGCAGAGTGAATAGGATATTGTTCTCCAGTCTCACTCCTTGCATTAAGTCTGTCTCGCCAAAGACTGACAGCATCGTAGCCAATATTGACCTTCATCTCAACCTTATTTATTCCACAGATGATGGAAGTCTGAGAAGTATGTATAAGGAATATAACCTAAGTCAAGACATATCGTGTGAGGGAGTGATGGAAGGCAGCGTGCTTCAGTCATCGGTAGAACTAGGCGAAGTGCAGTTGACCGAAAGTGACGAGACATTCCTTATCGATGTCCCTTTGACACTCAAGACGCACGTGTATCGAATGGATACACACAAGTGCATATTAGATGCCTACTCTCTAGACAGAGAAGTGTGCCTCACCACATCTTCCTTTGAGACAGACGAATTTTTGACCACTGCATCTATTGAGGATAGCCTGCTTACCACATTCGAGGCAAGGGAAGATATGCCTTTGATTGACAAACTCCTCACTTCCGTTCCGACTAGTATCAAGATAGTAAATACTCAGGTCAAAGATGGAGAGATTTTGCTGGAGGGCGTGGCGTCATTCAATGTAATATATTTTAGCGAAGACGAAGAGGGAGCCAATATACTACACTCACTGGATATAGACATACCATATTCCAATACATTCGCTATGAAAGATGTAAAAGAGGGCGATATGGTGGTGACAGATTTGGTGATTAAAGAAGCCAGTATTAAGAGTAAACACCACAAGGAATTGGAGATTTTATCTAGACTGCACGCCACATTCAATATCTCTAGACCTACTATTCAAGCGCTTACCTCCTCCATATCTTTTGGCGAGGAGAAGCAAGAGACGGACTATGGCATGGAGATATATCTTGCCAAAGATGGTGACACCATGTGGGAGGTGGGAAAGAGACTTAATATCCACCTCAGTGACCTTGCTATGCAAAATCCTAATGTGTCACTCCCGCTCAAGAGTGGAGATAGGCTCATAGCTTTTCATAGAAAGAATAGTTAGAAAATATATAATAAAATAGTCACTTATTTTTGAATTAAAAAAAACACTTTAACATTATAAAATTTATATTTTTTTATATTATAATAAAATAAATATTTTGTTCTTTTGCCATTTTTGCAATTTCACATACGGCACCCGTTCCGGTTCCGCCGCCCATACCGGCTGTAAGAATCAATAAATCTGTATCTTTTAGTATATTTTTAACGATAAAAAGGGAATTACATCTCAAGAGTATCTAATTCATATGTGCTATTGAAGGCCGAATTTGTCACCGTATATTCCTTGCCCTCTCCATATTCAATGCATAGCAATGAGCCCGCAGGAGCGAAAATCTGCTCTCCCCTACGTGACTTAAATGTGATATTATCTGTAATAGTCATAAATTGTCTATATCCCTCTGTCGATATGAAACCATTTTCCGTCTTAATATATTTTGTATTAAAGCGCTCCGTTGCACTTTTGAGCAATATTCCATTTTTTATCTCATCTTTGATGACATATTGCTCTCCGTCAGGATTGGTTATAACAATAGCACCTTTAGGAGCCATGCTTGTAGTCTCCTCAAAGACATATACCTTGCCGTCTATTATAGTCCTTGCTCTAGTATCAATAATGGTATTTTCTCTTAATTGTTTCGCCTGCACTTCAGCGGTCTTTTTCGCTCTTATGACTTGCCCTGTTGTATAATTTCTAGCACCATTTGCAGTGGTCTCAATAAAGTCTATCTCTATATTTGGATAGATTTGTGGATTTAGAGAATACAAAGTTTTCTTCACCATTATCTCCTTTTCTTTTAGATATAATACTACAGCATATCGTTTTTATCAATATTTTTTATGTTTATCTCAAGAATAATTGACAATAATTTCGATAGTTATATTTGAGGTGAAAGCATGAAAAGATTGTTATCATTCCTATTCGTTGTCATTTTGATAGTCGCTCTTTGCCTAATTGGAATGGGAATAAAGGGAGGAAAAGAAAAGGAAGATTATCTGAGAATACATATTAGAGCCAATAGCAATAGCGAAAGAGACCAAGATATAAAATATGAGATAAAGGATAAGATTGTGGAGTATCTCACCCCCATTATTTCCACGTGTGAGACTAGAGAGGAGTTTGAGAGCAAACTGGCTAGTCAAATTCCGCAAATTGTATGTATAGCAAATGAAATACTTGCACAGAATAATTTTGATTACAAGAGCAATGCTAGTGTAAGAAGTGAATATTTCCCCACTAGGACTTATGGCTCTCTCACACTACAAGCGGGACAGTATGAGGCACTTATACTCAACCTCGGCAGTGGAGAAGGAGACAACTGGTGGTGCGTAGTCTATCCACCATTGTGCTTCATCAATGGAGATAACATCGTCTATAAGAGTAGATTGCTTGAAGTGATTAAAAATTTCTTTGGAGTTAAATAATGAAAAAATATCTCATTATCCTCAGTCTTTGTCTATTGCTTATCGTGGGCGTATCCTACATCACCACGTCATATCTTCCATTGGTTGGAGAGGAGACTGTGGCTGTGGCCACTACGACATCACAGAATAAGGAGATTCAGCGCAGACTAAAGAACTGGGGATATTACTCTGGTAGTATTGACGGAATACTTGGCCCACAGAGCATCAAGGCCATCAAGGCTTTTCAAAAGAAGTATGGCCTAGTGCAAGACGGCATCGTGGGGCCCAAGACAGCCGCAAAAATGGGCATCAGCCTCACATCTTCCACTACAAGTAGCACTAGCAAGGTGTCGGGTGACACATATCTACTGGCCAAATGTGTCTATGCAGAATCTCGTGGCGAACCATACGAGGGGCAGGTGGCCGTCGCTGCTGTCATACTCAATAGAGTGAAAAGCAGTCAATTTCCCAACACCATTTCAGGAGTAATATATCAGCCATGGGCTTTCACCGCAGTTAATGACGGACAAATCAATCTTGAGCCCAACACCACTGCCATCAATGCCGCAAAAGATGCTATGAATGGCTGGGACCCCACACATGGCTGTTTGTTTTATTACAACCCCGCCCTCACCACTAACAAGTGGATATATTCAAGGCAAGTAGTCACCACCATTGGCAAACACGTCTTTGCATTGTAAAAGGAGTTTATTGTTATGAAAAAAGCATTTATAATCACCACCACAATACTTGCAATAGTCATCTTTATACTTGGCGTGTATACCTTCACTCAGGCAAATGCACTAAATAGCACCACTGCATCGCTTGAGGGAATATATCAGCGTTCGCTTTATGAGCTTAATAGCAATGTCAATAATATGGAAGTGGAACTTTCCAAACTAATGGTCACGCAGGATAGCGTGTCTCAGCAGAGATTGCTCTCCAATCTCAAACAGCAGTCCAGTGATGCGGAGGAGTCCCTCAGTCTTCTACCAGTCAATAATAATATGCTACAACAGACCAACAGATTTATGAATCAACTCAACGGCTATTGCTCCTCTCTTATCACCTACAAGGACGGACAAATGGATAATGAGGACTATGCCTCACTTCACAATATACACGACAGCATCAAAGCCATTCAAGAAGAATTGAATAACATTATGAAAAGACTGATGGAGGGCTATCGCATTATAGACAATATAGGATTTGACGAGAGTGCAGACTTCAATGCCAACTTTTCCCCATTCTATAATGAGAGCATCAAATACCCTAGCCTAATATATGACGGACCATTTTCCGACTCTACAGTGAATAAGACTGTCAAGGGGCTAAAAGGTGAGGAAATAGACGAAGACAGTGCTAGAGAAATAGTCCTTGGTCTATTCGGCAAAGAGATAACTATAGAAAGTGTTAGAGAATCGAGCGGAGTGTTCGATACCTATAATTTCGTCACTAAAATTGATGGCAACACATACTACATTGAAATAGCCAAAAAAGGCGGATTTTTGCTTGGTATGAATTCCAATATGGACAGAGGCATTCCCTCAAATGATGAGGGTGTGCGAGCCGAAACAATTGACGACATTAGCCTCAATGAGTCGGCCATAGGTGTCGCACTTGACTTTGCTAAAAGACTACAGATAGATGACATGGAGTGCGTCTGGAGTGCTTCATCAAGTGACGTGTGCTACGTCAATCTTGCCCCAGTAGATAGGGACGTGGTTCTTTATCCAGACCTTATCAAAGCCAAGATCAATCTCAATGATATGTCTATAATGGGCTGGGAGGCGACTAGTTATGCCCTCAATCATGTCGAGAGAGAGGACCTCATTGCCCAGCTGTCCATTGAGGAGGCCAGAGAGCATGTCAGCAGTAATCTCAATATAGACAATGAGAGACTATGTGTCATTCCTCTTGATTTTGTAGGGGAGACATTGGCATATGAGTTCTCAGGCTCTAGCTAAGATTATCACTACTACTTGTATATATACGCATACACAGGAGACCAAGTGATAGTCTTGAGAGTGATACAGACAGACCAAGGCGAAC
>CAMYXB010000016.1 GCA_947303145.1 uncultured Clostridia bacterium
GAACACCGACTCCTTCGATATAGTGGTCACCGTCAAGTATCTTGCAGGACAATTGAATAATGATGGTGAGGACATGTTAGTCTCCACCACAATCAAGGAGAAGGAATATCACTACACCCTTGCTGTAGAGAATATGGCAGGGCTTAGTATGAACATCTCTCATGATGGAAAGGAGAGAAACTATATAGCATACACTGGCACAGTGGCAGACGAAGCCACCGCACCAGATTATCTTGACCTCACTCCAGTAGTGGAGAGCGGATATCAACTCGGAGATTTGACTTACGAGGTGCTCACCCCTTCAGGTAGGGAATCCACCACCAATAAGGATAAGATAAATCTCTACAACAATCATGGTGTGTGGCATCTCACTATCAGCAAGACAGCTGGTAGCGACATCATAGGTTGCTGTGTCAAGATTACCGCCCCCGTCAAGAAGATTTATGACGGATACACCATGGGCATCAACTTCTATTATTATGTCTATATAGTAGACGTTGTCATAAACAACATATCTATTGATGGGCTTGATAGTGATGATAACTTCAGCATCAATTTCTCCTCATCTAGAGTGCTCAATGTCACTATAGACGGATATGGACTCACCAGCAATCTCACCAGAGCAGTCAATAGCATATCTAGGTCCATAGTCGGCAATGATATGTCCCTGTTCTTCAAGATGAAGACAGCCTCGTCTAGCAGTTATGAGAGGATAGAGGCGAGCGATGATGCCAATCTGCCTTTCTATATCAATATGTTTGCATTAGACAAGGATCCTACCTCAGTCACCATATCTTCTGGTGACCTTGGAGCCCTCTCTAGATATGAATATTCAAAATATAATAAGCAGATAAGACTGGAAGGCACCAACGAAGAGAGTGTCACTTCCATGTTTGTAGATGTGGGGTATGTCTACTCTAAAAATGACGGAGGCATAATATTCGTCTCCCCTGATGACTATGACTGCGTATATAGAGTAAGTCGCACATTTAATGTGGTGGTCACGCAAGGCATAGCCGAGGACAACATCTATCCTATCTACAACGAGAGCCAACTGCGTGACATGACAAGTGGCAGGAACTATATCCTCATGAACAACTTGACCATAACCTCCCACGAGCCTATCAACTCCAGTTTCGCTTCTTTTGACGGCAACAACAAAGTTATCACTATACAGAACTTCGCTTATGACACCATGCCTACTGTGTCTGTGTCTCAGTCCAAGAATTTCGGCTTGTTCGGCACAATTCCTGCGGGGAGCATTGTCAAGAATGTCACTGTGGCTCTTGTCAACAATCACTCCACGAGTATGGATTTGTCCGTCTATTCTTCCGTCAATTTCGGTGGAATAGCTGGTATAAACAATGGCATCATCACAGGCTGCGATGTCATCACTGTCTTATCAGGTGATGCTGGCAAGGTGTATGACAATTCATCTATAAGTGCATATCTTGACAAGGATTTTGACTATTCATTGAACATCATCACATCTTCTTCTTGCAACTTCAACTTAGGTCTACTCGTGGGGAGCAACTCCACCACTGGTGTCATCACCAACTCAAGAGTGGGCAGAGATGAGATGTATGTATATTCCGCATCACAAGGCACTGCTGTCGCAGGCTCCTCTTCTGATGCAGTGAGTTATGAATTGATTGCCCTAGAAGGCGTGGCACCACTCACTCTTGTCAATGTTTCCGCCCTTCCTTCTACCAATTCCACTGGAATAGGCTCACTCAATATCGCAGGCTTCGTGTCCAGCAATAGTGGTATCATATCCAATAGTTTCGTCAAGAATATCCAACTCGAGTCCTTCAATGAGAGTGGAGGTATCAGTGTTATCAAGGTGGCTGGCTTTGCCGTCAATAACACAGGATATATCTATGGCTCATTCGTCACAGGATTCGAGGAAGAAGGCATAGATTATATGTCCTCCAGCGCCACTTATAATAGGAAGCTCGGTGGTGGAATATTCTCCAATGGTGTAGTTTCTGGCTTCGTGTATCAAAATGATAGATATATCGAGGATTGCTATTCCAATATTGATATAACAGGCATCTACGACACCGCAGTCAAGACTAGAAAGGTGAGAAGTGACCTGTCTATCAATGCCGAAAGGCACAACCAAGCAGGTGCAGGATTCGTGTATATCATGGGAGACAATGGATATATCACCACATCTTATTCGTTGTCCAAAGTCCTTCCTCTATCTAGTGCATTCAGCCCATTTGAGATGAATCTTGACTTCGCTCCTAACCCTGACGCTACATCGAGGACCAACGCAGGCGGACGCATCGAGGATTGCTACTATCTCGTAGAGGAATCTATCAGTGAGACTTTCTCCGCACTTAGCACCAACAATGAGAGAGCTAGACAACTTTCCGATAGCCCTCAAAGCGATATGGAGGACCTAGATGTCGTCTCTGGCGCCAATCAATTCACAGACAAGTCCAGTTTCAACAACTTTAGTTTCTCTTCTGCTAGTTTCAGAGATGATAAAGATATATATCTATCTGGCGTGTGGGCCATGTATATCTCCAAGGATAGCAATGCTGGCTTCCCAGAATTAGTCAGTGCCAACAACATCGCTATATCCGCCAGAGTTATCAACACCAAACTAAGCGACGAGGCACACAATATATACTACTACAAGTATGTCAGTGAAGACATTGGCTCTGCCTCCAACCCTTATCTCATATCCAGCGTAGCAGAGTATAACAAGGTCATCTCTGGTGGCGCAGTGTCCAACAATTTGAGTGACGACTCTGTCACCAAGTTCTACGGAAATGTAAGACTTATAGCCAACCTTAACTTTGCCTCCACCACTTCTATCGCCTCGACCAATGTGGAATACACATCTAAGGCTAGTGGCATAAGTGTGTTTGATGGCAACTACCTATCTATGTATAACATCAACATCTCCAGCTTCTCTGGTGGTGTGTCTTCTTTCGGTCTCTTTAGAGATATATATGGTGCCTCTGTCAAGAATCTAAACCTTGGCATAGGTGTCATCAATGGTGGTCAAAGCGTGGCTGTGGGTGGACTGGCTGGTGTAATAGTGGATTCTGTCGTGCAGAATGTTTCCATCACTTCTTCTTCCTCTTCTTCCAATATTCTTGGCAAGAACTATATCGGAGGATTGGCTGGCGTGGTGCTTTCTTCTTCCAGCGATGTGGGTTATGGCCTCAGTGGCATTAGGTCCAATATTTCCCTTGCTGGCAGTGTGTCTGGCAGTGCTACAGCGGGCTGCCTCACTCAGTCATTCGGTCTTTATACTCTCATTACCGTCAATTCTCAGTCGAGCAATTTGATGCTCAATAGATTGACTGACAAGGTATATTATGCCGGTGGTATAGCAGGCGTGATAGACCTTAGACAAATAGTGGACAATGATATGGTAGACTCAGCTGTGAGAAGCATAAATGCCTACAACCTCACCGTTGGCGAAAATAGAGCCAACTCTCCAATATTTAGTGAAAGTGCATCATACTCTCTCGAGATTATCTCAGACTATGTAGGAGGCTTGTTTGGCTTCATGGGAGAGGAGACATATCTTGAAAGTGGCAGATTTATTGTGGGAGAGGAGACAGCCCTTTCTAGTAGCAAAGTCGCTGGAGGACTTGTGGGTGTCAACTTTGGCAAAATATCCAAATCTTTCGCTTCATTTAGCGATGAAGATATGGAGGGATTAGATAGTGACATAGCTAGTTTCGCCACTGGAAGTATAGAGAGTTATGACAGGAAGAATACCACCATATTCTCTCACAATGCCAATGTTGCCCCGATGTATATTGGAGGATTAGTGGGCATCAATGTCGCTGGTAGCAACGCCTATTCTGGCACTATCTCACACTCATTCTCCAGAATAGATGTCAAGAACTCTCACGCCATAGGTGTGGGTGGCATAGCAGGTGCCAGTTGCGTGGGTGAGATAAGCAATGTATTCACCACCTCCAGCCTCATGGGAGACCTTTCTTCTCCAAATACTAGAATAGGTGCAGTCATAGGAGAGATTTTCGACAGAGATAGGAGCACAGGTTTCTTCTCTCAGACTTTCGGCACTGATGATCACCTCGTTCTCAAGAATATCGTTGCCCTCAACTCTTGGGATAGCGCAGACTTTGAACTGCTGAACAACTACAACAAGAGACGCACACTAGATGGGGACAATAGATACAACTACATCGGCAGTCTGTATGGCTATTATGACAATATCGGCAGTGGCACCGCAGATGACCCAGAGGGTATAGTGACGATAGACTCAGACGTCTATGTCATGCCATATCTTGTGGAAACATACAATATCCCTGCCCTCAAGGAATTGATGAACAAAAGACGTAGTGGCGAGGAGATAAATATAGATAAATATTCAGATGTCCTCAAGATAACCACTCCTAGCGGAGAGGAGAACACTCCTGCTTTCCGCACTTGGGGTGTGGGCACTGGACAATATAAAGATGCCTATCTGTCAAGCAGACTAGAGAACACTCTCATCTATCCTGATGCCTATGGCGAATACTTTATGAGTGATGAGAGAGTCAGCGATGATGACGAGGTGACATATTCCTCCTCTCTCCGCCTAGACACATATTTCAAGCAGAGCAAATGGCCTATAGATATATGGGCGATGAAAAGCGACAAGATACTCCCTGTCCTCGACTTTGGCTTCAAAGTGAGTGTCATCAGGATATACACAGTAGATGACTTCATAAGAGAGATGTCCTCACCTGACACAGAGGGCAAGACCTATGTCATCATGAATGACCTCGACTTTAGTGGCAGAGATGCACACATTTCTGCTACATTTAGAGGCAATCTTTCTGGCAGATTGATGAAATATGGCGAGAATGACCAATATGAGAGGAGACCTATCCTGTTCAATATTTCATTCAATTTCTCATCAGAGGAGCCACTCACTGGCACAGCTAGTTATGGACTGTTCAGCGTCATCAGCAATGCGGTTATTTCTGACCTCAACATTGTCCTTAGTGAGAGCAATGTATTGTTCAACAAAGCGTTGGTGGACACCACAGCCATGGCTGTCCTAGTGGGCACTGCACAGAATAGTTCCATTCGAAATGTTCACATATACAGCAGTCTACTTGACGTGGTGGACGATACTTACAGAGATTTCTCTCTGTCCTCACAGACAACCGAGTCTCTTACAGTGTCCAGTGGATATGAGAAGAACGAGAATGGCACCATTGTCTCCATCTCCAATCCTTATCTATGCACTGCAAAGTATGTAGATAATGACACTAGAGTTGTCCGTTATTTCTATCAGTATGACGGCAATACATTCAAGTTTACAAGCAATATTGCCGTCAGTGGCGAAGTGCCAGACATAGAGGTATCATATGGTTCACTTAAGAGCAATGCAGACATACTCGCTGGAGTTATTGGTTCAAGTGCAGGCACACCAGTGCGCATAGCATCTTCTTCTGTCAGTCTCCCTATCACTCTCACTTGCACAGGCTCAACCACCAAGCCAAAATACGTAGCGGGCATGGCTGGATATGTCTTTGGAGAATTTACTAAGTTACTTTCTACTAGCGATATTACAGTTGAAGTAAATAGTGTATCACTTGATAAAGCTGATTCAGTTGATGTAGAGGAGATGTATGTGGGCGGAATGTTCGCCAAAGTGCAGGGCTCTCTCAATAACATAACGGTTCATTCATCATCTATCACTGTGGCAAGCGATAGTTTAAGAGACGATTCAGCCACAGATGGCAGGATCAAGACTAGGAGCAGTTCCGTAGGTATATTTGTCGGTGGCGTTATCGCCAGCGTATCTATGGAATCGCAAGACCTAGCCGGTGACAATGCTGGGGTGAATATCGAGTCAAGAGATGTCAAGATAGATGTCTACTCTATAGGCAAGACATTCATAGGTGGCGTGCTAGCAGACAATAACTACAATCTCAAGAATCTCAGTGCGATTTCCACACTAGATGACAGCGCTCACATTAGATTGCATCTAAATGATGCCAAGAGCGGATATGCTACAGAGTATGTAATGGGTGGAGTGATTGGCAGAAATAGAGCGTCCAAACTCACCACTCTTTATAGCAATGTCTCAATGCTCACAGAGGGAGACACTTCTTCCACAGTCATCATGGGAGGCATCGTGGGCAAGACCGTATGCGAGGAGACAGAGATAGACGGAGCAGTCAGCGATGCAGGGAGGATAGAGCAGTCGTCCACAGATGTAGATGGACATCACACATTATTCACTCTGTATATGGGTGGAGTGGTAGGCAAGGCATCTAGCACAGCCGAAACACTTATCCTCAAATTAAAATATGTGGCATCATTCGCAGATATATTTGCCTCACAGCAAGCCAAGATGTATATAGGCGGAGTGGTTGGCTCAGTGGGGAGATTGTATTCCTACAATTCTCTCTCCATCGGAGACATTTCTCTTGCCAGAGGTTATGGCGAGGTAGATTCTTCATACTTCTATCTAGGTGACACCGCCGGTGGCACAGAGTATTTTGTCGGCGGTTTTGCCGGACAATGCATCAATAGTTTTGCAGAATCTAGCGGTTCTGTGGGCACTGTGGTCATGTCCAGCATCAAGGACTATGCCATAGCGCAAAAATTGGAGATTAACTATGGTCCAGTCATTGGTAGTGCACCTACCACAGCCACATCTAGTGGAGTGGCAGTGGCGAGGAACAAGAATGTGCACTATTGCGAGAATTTGTCACTTGTTATGGACAATGGCTATTGCGATTACTTCGATGCTATCTCACAGATACAGATAGCCCAGCCATTTGATGCCATCTTCTCACTAATAAAAAGCTACGAGAATAGCACGAATAAATTAGATATATACTCTTCTAAGTCAATATCAAATTATGGTAGTAGATACTCACGCCAAGTCAGTGGTAGCAAGCTTTATCCATACGAGCTTACCTCCACTACTATTGAAAGTGGCAAATATATCGAAAGTGGGAAATATTATGTCCTGACAGAGAACATTGTGACAAATAACTACCTATCAGTCAGAGATGAAGCCAAAGGATACTTCATCAATGCACAAGGATATTCCATCACAGCACAGAGAGTCAATGGAACATCTATACCTGTGCTAAAGAATGTCTCCGAGGACTCAGTGGTGTCCAGCCTTATCTGTCAGTTAGATACTGATAGCGTCATAGGTGGCTTTGGTGCATTCACAACAAACAACTATGGCTTTATATTCGCCAGCATAGTCTCTGGACAAATAAATACTACCAATGCCAACACCGCAAGTTTTGCCAATTACAACTATGGTGTAATATCTAGTTCATTCAGCATAGCCGATATATCCTCCAACTTGGCTATATCTGGACTTGTCACCAACAATGGTGGTATAGTGAATGATACCATGTATGTAGGCAATATGTATTCGTCATATTTCTCAGGTGTTATATCTCGCTCTGGCTCCAGTGCAGATGAATCCATATTCGCAGGCATAGCCAGCAACAACACATATGGAGTGATGTCCAACTGCTATACCGATGCCGCTATTAGTGGCACAGGTGCCAAGTTCTATCCTGTCACCAATATTTATGGCAGTGCAGACAGAGCCAACCTTTACAGAACATATTATGATTATGTGGCATATCACCCTAATGTCGCCAGTGGCGAGAGTGCCGAGAACTATGAAGGCAAGAGCGTCAAGGATATTTTCAATATACCAGCCAGCGATAGAACCAATACAGACTTTATCACAGACAAGGGTATATTCGTGTGGACGTCCTCACTCTCTGGTGATAAGGGCAACTACGAATACACTAATATTGAAAATCTCTTTCAGCCTATCATGGTGGGTGCAGAGAACAAGGAGAAACTCATCAGTCTCTACAGCAAGTCCGAATATTCTGTCAGTAGCACAGAAGAGGAAGAGGTGATAATAGACAGCACATGGTTCAACTATAGTTATGTCACACTCGACTTCGAGAGACTGCTTGCTGACAACACGCACAATGTCAACAAATATATGGACATCATATACACAGGTGATGGCCTGGCAGACATAGACAATCTGACCAAGCCAGAAGATGATATAAGCATCACCAATGGCATGAAAGATAGGCCATACAGGATTAAACACGCTGGTATCCTCGATTCCATAGTCATAGAGAATAGCAAACTTGAAATACCTAAGTATAGATATTATAGCGTAGAGAACGACCTAGACTTCTCCAAGTATGAGGAGGAAATCTACTGGTCAGAGACTTGGGATAAGATAGGTGCATACTTCTATGGAGATTTCAATGGCAATGGCAGGACGATAAGGAATATGTATTCGTCATATGGCTTGCTTCGTGCCATACCTGAACTTGCACAAATCAACAAGGTTATAACCAAAGAAGAAGACAAGGGCATTATCCCTAGCAAAGTGTATAACCTCACATTCGACAACTGCTACTCCAAGACGGGACTTATCGCTGGATATCTAGGTGAAGGCAATGAAATATCATATATCACCACCACAGAAAATGCGAACTATGTGTATAATGGCAATCTTAGCGAGGTGTCCGTTGACGGCAAGTTATTCTTCTTCCCTCAAGAGTCTGGTGAGAGTGAGACTGATGCCAACAACAAGAATATAGATTTCTTCAATCCTACCTCCTACTTCACATACACTATAGGACCTAGGAGCAACACCTATGTCGTGTCTGACTCTGGCTCTCGCCTCGGCACCAAGGATACCTCCTCTGTGCCATTTGCTGGAGGTCTCGTGGGTGTCATGAGCGGTGGCAAGATAGACAATATAGGATATTCTATCAATAGCCTAGGCAATGTCGTGCCAGGTAGATTTAAGAATGTCCACGTCCTTATACATGGATATGAGAGGGAAGTCAGTTATGCCGGTGGCCTAGTGGGTGTCATGACAGGTGGCGTAATAGGGGCAGAAGAAAATGAGATGAAATTCGGAGGTGTCAAGCTGTATTCCTATGTGGATATAGACGATCCTTCCAAACTCGAAAACAGATTTACTGAATATGTGACTAAAGACAAGTTCTATAGTGATGTTGTGTCATACAAGTCACATGTTCATGTGGTATATCAACCATACTCTTATCTCGGTGGCGTAGTGGGCTACATGAGAGGGGATGCTAGACTGCAGAATATCTCAATCGAAGAGACTAAATCCAACAACACCAGCAATCCATCTCCAGATATGCCAGCATTAGAGATAAATGGACTATACGTCATGGGCGCTATGGTAGGAAGAATGGATACAACACATGGCTCCAGTCAGGTAGATGTGGATCCTACACCTGCCATAGAAGACTGCTCAGTGTATAATTTCAACATGAGCATAGGCAGTGCCAAAGTTAAAAAAGTGGGCGACGACGCCGTTTCTTCTGAGCCAGTCAGTAGTGAAAAGGATCCATTCTTAGATCAAGATATCCTTCCTTTCATCATAGCCAGCGAACTGACCATTGGTGGCATGGTGGGTGTGATAGAGAATGGTATTGTCAAGAATGGCAAGTATGCCTATAACCAAGGAGAAAGCAAGTCGACTGTGAACTTTGGCAAACTTTGGGGCAATTATCAGGTATACATGGGTGGCATAGCCGGTGTTATTAAGGACAAACAAGAGGTGGGCTCCCACACCATTCCTTCCAAGATAGATAGTTGCAAAGTCGAAAATGCAGTTCTCTTCCTCAAATCTGGACAGAACAGCATTGTCGGTGGCATGGTGGGCTTACTATGCGGTGGAGAAGTGGTAAATTGCACCACAGACGATACGAGTTATGTCAAGTCTTTCTACACATTCACTGCCGAATGTAGAGCAGAAGCATTTACTAGTCTTAAGAGTAAGAATTCCGCACTCAAGCTCATTAGTCCCACGAATAAAGAAGTCGAGGCTTGGAATATCGATTGGAGTGATTTATTTGTGTGGAAAAACAACCTTTCTGATTATTCCTACACCTTTAGTGCGGGTGCATATTTCACAGCCACTGGTTCGCTCAAAGGCTATGCAGTGGCTGGTGGTATAGTGGGTAGAATGAGTCATGGTCTAGTTTCCGACTGCACCAATAGTGCCGAAATTGTCGCTTTCAGCAATGCAGGTGGCATAGTGGGCGAGATTATCCATGAGGATAGAAACTACACCGCCGATGTGACTGGTTGCACGAACAATGGTGATGTTAAGGGCGTTGGAATCCTCAATGGAGAATACACTATAGAGATGAATGCCTCTGCAACGGGTTCTAGCAATGTTGATGACAATATAAATGAGCTTAAGAAGAAATACAGCAAAGAAAACTTCAGCATATACAGACTGCTAACAGAGGGCATCCTTCCTGATGAGACAGGAGCTGACTCTGATGTTGACTTTGCAGGAAAACTTCTAGCCTTTATGGAGCTCAGCTTTAGCATAGGTACCAGCGCTTCAGGTGGTATAGTGGGTTATGCCTACTCTAGTGTGAGAGTCAATCCTATCTATACGACCAGCGGAGAGGAAGTTATTCTATACAAGGTGAATATACTCAATTGCTCGTCCAGTGATGATGCTATCATAGGATATATCACAGGTATGTTTATGGGCGGTATAGCCGGACTTGTCTCTGGACCTGACTATCGCTCCATACTCATCAAAGATTGCGACAGCGCTTCATCACTTAGAGGCTATGCAATATGCTCATTTGCTGGAGGTATAGTGGGATATTTGGCTTCTGCGACAGTGGATAATTGCTACTATTATGGACATTACCTCAACATTTTCACAGACCTAGTCGATGCAGATACATGGACCTCATTTAGTTCAGGCGCAGATGCAGTGCTCAATGTTTTCGCCATTCCTAATATCATGGGTGGTGTCGTGGGTTATATGCAGGGTGGTTATGTCCGCAACTGCAATACAGGCAAACTGGATGACATCGCCACATGGGCAAGCGTGGTATTGGCTTTGAGAGTGGCAGGCGGACTCGTAGGTGTTATGAAGGGTGGCACATTTGCGGTGACAGCCACAGATGACAACCCGGGCATAGTCTACAACACTGCACTCGTCATCTGTCCTATGGGTGTGGCTGGTGGAGCCTTTGGTGTGGTCAACGGAGGCACTATCAGGACATTCGGCAGAGATACCAGCATGCTAAGTATAGTGAGCGATATATATGATCTAGTGAATAAATACAAGAACAATACATCTGGTGATGGCTTCTTCGGCAAACTTGTAGCTTCTTTCAAGGAGACTTTCTATGGTCTCATCATCAACATGCCTTCTGGCATAGTCTATGGATATGTGTCAGGCGGACTTGTCGGTATGTATAATGGTGGCAATGATGGCAAACTCTCTGGCATGATCAACACTGGCACTGTCACCAACAACTTTACCCTCGTATTATCACTTATGGGATTGTTCAAGTATAAGATAAAGAATGTAGAGTATTCGATAGTTCAATTTATATCAAAAATTGGTGATGTGGAAACAGAGGGTGTAGGAGATGAGATTTCGACCAAATTTGATAATTTCATAAAAGCCGTCAACGATTTGATGGAAAAGTTGAGGAATTTTGTCCCTGGATCCCTTGAAGGAGGTCTTATAGTTAATGGCAAGAAAACACCTCTATTCAAGGTGGGAGGATCGCTCAATTTTACTCCCGAGATGGATATTGGGCTCAATTTTAATCTCAACCTAGGCACAGGTCCGCACACCTTGTCTGAGTTCCTCAGTGAGTGGTGGCTAGACGACTACTTTTTCGGTGGAGTAAATAGCAACGGAGACAAAGTTCTTAGAGTAGCCAGCAAGAGTAGTTCACTTAGACTCAGTGACTTTATCACCAAAGAAGAAAAAATAGAAAAAGAAAAAATCAAAAACTATTCTGACGATGACCCTACTCAAAGCGAAGTGGGGACAAGAGAGATGGGACAAGGCACATCTGGTGGTGTGGTGGGACTCATCACTGGCAAGAATGAAGTGCGCCTCAACTTCAGCTTCAACTTCTCCATAGGCATCAGTTTCACAGATTTCTTCAATATGTTCAAGGGAGGCACAGATACAGTCAACCCTGCCATAGCATATGTGCAAAGTGGAGCTGGGGACAATGTGGTGGATGATAGCTCCTCTACAGGAGGTGTCAACTTCTTCACGGGCGTAGTGGCTTCATCTGGCACAGCAGGTGGCATAGTGGGTTCTGCTATGGGCAACACCACCATTACTTTCTCATGGAATGTTCAATTTGCACTTGGAGATTGCCCAGGAGTGTTTGGCGCATACAATGCCGGTGGTATCCTCGGTTATGGTGCCAGTGGCGTCCAAGTGGTCTCCATTCCATTTGGAGGAGAATTCAACTTCATGGTGCTCAACACCGCCAATGTCTACTCAATAGGCAACGCAGGAGGAATCATCGGTTATGCCAAGGGCGCCACTATCAGCACTCAAGATATAGATGATAAATTTAGAACATTGGAAATCGGTGCATACATGTCATACACCGACAAGAACGGTGAAAGAAAAGACCTCTTCAATTTCTCTTTCTCTACAGAGATTCTAAGTAAATTCGCCAAACTCTTCGTTTTCAATACGGTCAATACAGGCAATGTGCACGGCGTATTCTCTGCCGGTGGTCTAGTTGGAGTGTTAGAGGATGGTGGTGGCAATACTACGGCTTTCGTAGGTCAAGCCATTACATGCGGTCACCTGCTTAATATTAAGGATGTCGCTGGTGACAACAGTATCACTGCGTGCAATAGTGCAGGTGGTGCAGTGGGTTATATAGCAGGCAATAGATGTCATATCTCCGACACTGTGAGAGTGGGCACCAACTGGAAACTCGGTAGTATTAAATTAGGCAAGGTCTACGTATCTGCCCATAGAGAGACCGGTCACGCCGGTGGCTTGTTCGGCTATTCTGCAGGCTCTTTAGAGATAGGTAGATGTGTCCCTAAGACTAGCAGTTCATCTTCTTCCAATGTCAGCGGAGCCTCAAACAATAAAGAATTCGAGATAAACAATGTCGTGATAACCCAAAGTGTCATAGTTAGCGACGGCAAGTATGTTGGTGGCATTGGTGGATTCGCTAGAGTTATCGCCTATAGCGATCTAAAGAGTGATTTTGATGAAAACGAAAGAGTTAGTTATTGCTTTGCAGATATCTCCTCCGAAGTCCAGCTTAGCAAAGTGGGTGCAGGTGGATACTTTGGTGAATTAGGTGATAAAGATAACTTCTGCTTTAATATGAAGCAAGATATAGACACAGATGACAAGATTTCTGTAGGTCGTTCGTCAAGCGATGAAAATCTTAACTCAGTCCTCACTTCTGCACTTCAGAAAGAGGTTGTCACCACACTCACTATCAATACTAACAGGGTAGTATATGCTATAGAAAATCTCAAAGAGACAGAAGATCCTAACCTTGCTAACCTTGATACTGAGGATATAAATGAAAAGGTATATGACTTCATTTATGTAGGTGGCGTCGTGGCTAATCTTAAAGAAGGTTGTTCAATAAGAAATGTCACAGTTAAAGCCAACATAAAGTCCAATCTAGATGAAAATGCTGATGCTCTAAAGGACATCATCTTCATTGGTGGTGTAGTAGGCAAGATGTCTGGCGGACTTATTGAGGGGGTTAATGTGATGTCGAGCACAAATGAAGAAAAAGCCCTCATCTCTGGCAAAGCTCTAGCCGTTGGTGGCGTAGCAGGATATATGACTGGCGGACAGATTACGAGTGCAGTTGTCGAGAATTCCTACATAGAAGGAGCTCTTTTCGCTGGCGGTTTGGTGGGCTGTATGACAGGCAATGCTATCGTAGGAGCCAAGGATAATAACGGTGATAGTCTACCAGTCCAAGGTGCGTCTATCTACAATTCAGTCTATGCTGGTGGCGTGGCTGGTGGTATGGCTAAACTTAAGATAACTGTCGAAGATATAGACGATAATATTACTCAAAATGTTATATCCAGTGTTTTGGATCTCATCGGTGACTATAGTTTGACTGCTCAAAAATATCTTGCTGATAAATTCGCAACTTCTAATAAGATAGTTAAGGTCGACTATAGTGGAATTTCTGGTGTAACGACAAACGATGAAGGTCAGCTTGAAGGTGGTCCAGTCATAGACTTTAGTTACAATAGTAGGTTATCTTTAGGCAGTGTATCCAGCAAAAAGGATAAAGAAGGCAACGTCAAATTACTTGCACCATATGTTTCTGGTGGCGCTGTGGGCCTTATGAATGGTGGAGAGATATCATCTAACGATGAAGATAATTCATCATATACTATGGATGTTGGGTCTTCTATAGAAGCTCAAACCTACGCAGGAGGCATAGTGGGTGAGATGAATGGGGGCTCTGTAAAGAATGCCAAATTCTCCGGCTCCGTCTCTAGTGTTTGGATTACAAGTAAACGCATTCATATGGATAAAGGACAAGATGGCGAAGAAAAAGAAGTAGAAAAAGAAGAGTATATTGAGGAACCTAACGAGTTCTCATTTGCCTCTGGCGGCGTAGTTGGTAAACTCGCTGGTGGAACTCTTGAAAACAAAGTAGTTGTGACCAGTGAGGCTTACATATCTTCTCTTAGCATTTCATCTGGCTGTGGAGAAGAGCATGAGTCAAAGAGTCTGTCCACTGCGGTGGGTGGCCTAGTCGGTCTCCAGACTGGCGGCACTATAAAGAGCGGCTCTGCCGAAAAGGTTAAGAAGGAAAATATCGCCCTTACAACAGCAGTTCGAAAGATAACAACAAACAAGTCTAATGATGTCAAAGAGGAAAACTCCGCCTCTACAACAGAGGAGAATG
>CAMYXB010000017.1 GCA_947303145.1 uncultured Clostridia bacterium
CGGTGATAATCTGCTTTAATGGAGTATTGCGAATGTCACCCACAGCATAAACGCCTTCTAAATTGGTCTGCATATACTTATCTGTGATGATGTATCCGGCATTATCTTTCTCTATATCCATTGCAAGCATACTAGTGTCTGGGTCTATGCCAATGCAGACGAACATGCCGTCCACATCTAAGAGAGATGCCTGCTGTGTCTCTATGTTCATGACCTCGATTTTGCTAAGTCTCTCCTCCCCAAATATCTTTGAAACAGTGCTATATGGGATAACCTCAATATTTTTCCTAGCCCTTACTCTGTCTGCTAGATACTTCTCTCCTCTAAAATCATCTTTCCTGTGTATTATATACACTTTTTGAGCAAGATGAGCAAGATAAAGGCTGTCCTCAAGTGCCGTATTGCCACCACCGATGACTGCCACGACCTTGTCCTTGTAAAGATTGCCGTCACATGTGGCACAATAACTGACGCCCCTACCCAAAAGAGCCTTTTCACCCTCTATGTAAAGTTTCCTCACATCTGCACCGATGGCTATAATAAGCGCCTTGCATTCAAACTCTTTGCCAAAACATTCCACAACCTTTTTATCTCCATCGAGATACACCTTCTTGGCCTCGTCATTGTAAAAGGTGATGTCAAAGGACTGCGCGTGCTCCTGCATCTTTTGAGCAAGTTCCATCCCACTAACACTCTTAAAACCAGTATAATTGGACACCTCACAGGAACTATTGACGACTCCGCCCACGAGTCCCTTCTCTATAATAGCGACATCTACGCCTGCTCTTTTGGCATAAATACCGGCAGTAAGCCCAGCCGGCCCACCGCCTAATATAATCAAATCATGATAAAATCTGTCCATAAATTTTCTCCTAAAAATAATATTGTGCAATACGAATAAAGACTATGTCTATTTTACAAAAATTTTTGTAAAAAGACAATCAAATTTCAATTTTTATTGCAAAATTTTAATAAAAACTAATATTTTTCATATAAAAAGTGTGATTGTTATAAAAAATGAACAAAAAAATAAAAAAAGTTATCATTTGAGATAACTTATCTGGGGTATTATTCCTCCTCTTCAATCTCAGGAAGATTGACATTGTGATAGACATCTTGCACATCATCGAGGTCCTCAAGAGCATCATACAACTTTTGGAAAGACTCGAGTGCCTTGTCATCTAAATCAATGGTGGACTGAGGAATGAGAGTCACTTCTGCAGAAAGGAAATTGATTCCCTTACCCTCTAGTGCCTCTTTGACTGAAGTAAAGGAAGATGGGCTGGTGATAACTTGAAATACATCTTCATCATTTATCACATCTTCTGCCTCTGCCTCAAGGCACATATCAATGAGATTTTCCTCCGAGATACTGCCGTCATTGGCCACAATAAGAACGCCCTTGTTGTCGAAGAGATAAGACACACAACCCTGTGAGCCAAGTGCTCCACCGAACTTGTCAAAGGCATGACGGACGTCTCCAGCAGTCCTGTTCTTGTTGTCTGTGAGGCACTTCACGATAAGAGCGCTGCCTGATGTGCCATATCCCTCATAGGTAATCTCCTCATAGTTGACACTACCTAGTTCCCCACTGGCTTTCTTGATGCTACGCTGAATGTTGTCATTGGGCATATTGTTGCTCTTGGCCTTCTGGATAACTGCTCTAAGTGATGGATTGTTGTTGGGGTCTGCTCCTCCCATCTTCACTGCAACGGCTATCTCACGTCCTATCTTGGTAAAAATCTTGCCTCTTACTGCATCGGCTTTGTTTTTGGTGGCTTGAATATTGTGCCACTTGGAATGTCCTGACATTTAATCGTCCTCCTTTAATATTCTATCAAAAATTGTTTGCATAGTGCTGGCGTCTTCCGCCTGTGTCCCACGTGATTCGCAAATAATGACGGGGGAGAGGTTGTATTTTTTGATAACACGTGCGAGAGGCTCGAACTCTGGGCCATACTCGCTGTCCTCGAATGTGAGATGCTTTATCTCACCCTTTTCCTTATACATGATTTTGGAAAAATGAATATGTATATTTTTTACCTTATCGGAGCCTATTTTGTCAATCAAAAACTCAATAATTTTCTCGAAATCTGCCTCAGTCTTTAGGCTACCTTGTGTCAAAGCGTTGATATGTCCAAAATCTAGCGTGGGGACGAGCCAGTCTGCATAGGTGCATATCTCCCCCACTTCCTCGTAAGTGCCAAGTTGATTGCTCTTGCCCATAGTTTCGGGACACACAATGAATGGAAAATCGAAGTGTTCTCCCTCTATCCTCTGGACTAAGAGTTTCATATTGGTTTTAAGGTGCTCATATGCCTCTTCTCTTGACATATCTTGACAGGAACCCGGGTGAAAGACAAGTCTCGTGGCCCCCATTGTCCTCATAATCTTGAGAGAAGATATGATATATCCTATGGACTTTTCAATCATCTTAGGGTCGGGATTAGCGAGATTGATGTAATATGGAGCGTGAACGCTGAGGGTGATATCATTTTCCCTACACTTCTCACCTAAAGTGGTGGCAAGAAAGTCGCTAATATTGATGCCTCTAGAGAAAGAATATTCGTAGGCGTTAAGCCCCTTATTCTTAAGCCAAAGTGGTGCATCGAGACTGCTCTTGTATCCTTGGTCATAAAACAAGTCTCCATTGCCTGACGGCCCAAATCTAACCATTGAAAACTCCTTTGCATATTGTATCATAAATGATGAAAAATTTCAACTAAGTATAGATAAATATCTTAAAAAATCCGTCAATTACTTTGGCAAGACCAATCAATTTTTCATCTAAAAACACGCATATTATTTGATTTTTATCAATTTTTTCTATATTTTTTGCATTTTTAAGCAGATTAGGCTTTATTTTTTTGCCATCAATGAGATTTTTGTATTCTATTTTAGTTATGTCTATTCTAGGATAATCTAGGAAAATATCTTCAAGCAAAATTACAAATGACGAAAAATTGCCCTCTGTTATCTCGTCTAGGTCAACGGCATGGTCTATATCAAAAGCCCCGCAATGTGTCCTTAAAAGGTGATGCATAGTGGCACAACTTGATAAAAGAGCCCCCACATCACGACATAGAGAGCGAATATATGTGCCAGAAGAACAGACTACTCTACACTCATATGTATTCTCATCGATTTTCCTTAGGACATCAAATGAATAAATGGTGACAGGGACGGGCGAAAGATGCACTTCTCCACCATGGCGAGCGATGGAATACGACCTTTTGCCATCGACTTTTTTGGCAGAGTAGGCGGGAGGCAACTGCATGATGTCTCCAAGCAAATTCTCCGCTATAACTCTCTCTATGTCCTCTTTTTTTGGAATATATTGAGATGTGCATATAACTTCTCCCTCTTCATCGAGAGTATCCGTCATGTATCCGAATCGTATTTGCGTGATATATGTTTTTGTTTTGTTCAAAAATAAATCAAATAGTTTGGTGGCTCTGCCAATGGCCACTGGCAATACACCCTCGGCTAAAGGGTCAAGTGTGCCAAGGTGTCCACACTTTTCGCCAGTTATATGCTTTATTCTATTGACAACAGAAGCCGAGGACATACTACTTTTTTTATTAACAACTATAATTCCATTCATTTTAATAATATTTGTATCTTAAATAACTTCTTATATTTTGAATAAATTTATATACATTTTTTGCGTTTTAGATGTGTTTTTTTACAAGAAAACGTGTTTTTTAATAAAAATTGAGATTATTTGCAATTATCCAGTTCTTGCTGGCAGGCGGTGATGAGTGATTTAATTAAATGTTTTTTGCTGTCTCTTGTTGTGAACCCTGCAGCCCTAATGTGTCCACCTCCACCGAACTTGTGTGCTAATAGGCTGACATTGACATAGTTGTTGGAGCGGAGTTCGCACTCAAACACGCCTTTTTCCGCCTCAAATATCCTCACTCTTATCTCATTACCTTCCACGCCATCTAGGAAATCGAAAAAGCATGTTTCTATGACTTTTTCATACTTTTTGTAATGCTTATTATCTACATAGGATAGATATAATTTGCCACCTAAGTAGGTGTATGTTTTACGCATAAAATATTTTAGAAACTCTAGGAAATCTCTGTCTTTATACTTGAATAAATAATAATTGGCTTTGGCGCAATCGAAACCCTTTGCATGAGTTCATAACTCCTAAAGTGACTCATGGCACTCGTGGACTCGTGCATAAAGCAACCTGTGTCGGAGGATATGCCAGTATACAGGCATTGAGCCATGTCATTCGTAATGTCTACACCCAGAATTTTGATTAAATCAAAGATTATGTCGCAAGTGCTGGGTGAGGTAGTGTCGGTATAGGAATAATCTAATACATATTCACTCATTTGATGGTGGTCTATCTTGCATCTAATTTTAGCATTGTCAAAAAGGGGAGCAAATCTGCCTATTCTTTCAAGACTATTACAATCGACCATAATCATGACGTCTACATCACTTATTTTGCTCTCGTCATCATCTAGATGAACATTTAGAAAAGACAAATCGTCTGGGATTGCCCCATCACAAAAAGCGTAGGCTGTCTTGCCCATAAGATTTATAGCATCTCTCAGGGCGACGGCAGAGCCGATGGCATCTCCGTCTGGACTTATGTGACAAAAAATTGCGAAAGATTGATATTTATTGATAACTTTTGCAATGTCGTGAAGGGTGTCTTTTCCTTCTATTTTTTTATCCATTTTATTTATCCTCGTAGTTCTCGTCATTGTAATTGTCGGGATTGGCATATGAAATATCATTTATCATAGAATTTATCTTTTGGCTATAGTCCTCGCTAGTATCTAGGAAAAAGTGAAGTTCAGGAAGAGCACGAAATTTAATCTTGCTCGCTAATTCTCTCTTGATAAATCCAGTGGCTCCGCTGACGGCTGAAAGCACATCATCTCTGGCTGACTGAGGCAATACGCTCAAAAAAACTTTGGCGTATTTGAGATCGCTGGATATATCGACTCTGCTCACACCTACAAGTGTGCCACTGAGTCTTGGATCGCTGAGCGAGTGAGATATGATGTCGGAGATATTCCTTTGAAGCACAGAATCGGCTCTATCTTTCCTTGTAGTCATATTTTTCTTCCCTCCTTACACAAATTAACCCCATAAAACATGGGGTCAAAACAATCAGTTAATTCTTTCCTTGGTGATGCACTCTATGACATCACCTTCTTGTATATCATTGAAGCCGTCTATCCTTATGCCACACTCATATCCAGCGGAAACTTCTTTCGCATCATCTTTCTCTCTCTTGAGAGTGGCTATCCTACCCTCGAAGATAATGTCGTTATTTCTATACACCTTGACATCGGCATTCCTCATAATCTTGCCATCTAGGACATAACTGCCGGCGATGGTGCCCACGCCACTAATTCTAAACAGCACTCTAATCTCTGCATGTCCACAGACAACTTCGTTATACTTAGGCGTCATCATGGACTTGGCGAGTCTCTCTATATCCTCGATAGCCTTGTAGATGATGTCATACTGCCTAATCTCCACTTTATTCTGCTTGGCATAGCCGGAGATTTTGGCTCCCACTTTAGTATCAAATGATACAATGATAGCGGAAGACACTTTGGCTAGACTCACATCGTTCTCGTTGATATTGCCCACACCAGCATAAACCACCTCGACATCTACTTCTTCATTCTCTATATTCATGAGACTTTCTTTGACAGCCTCGCAAGAGCCTTGATTATCGGCTTTAATAAGGATATTAAGTTTTTTCTTGTTCTCGTCAGCAGAGGTGGACAAAAATTCGTCCAAACTCATGGCGGTGGTGCTGTCCATCTTCTCTTGAGCCATTCTCACTCTACGCTCTTCTATGACATTCTTGCTAAGTCTTTCGTCCACCACTTGCACGCTGTCTCCCGCTCTTGGAACAGAATCAAAGCCCAAGACGGATACTGGAGTAGATGGTGGAGCAGACTTGATGTTCCTACCCATATCGTCCATAATGGCACGCACTTTGCCAAGAGCGAAGCCGGACATAATATTGTCTCCCACATGGAGTGTGCCATTCTGCACAATAATATTGGCTATGGGGCCTCTGTTTTTGTCCAGACTGGCCTCTATAACTGTGCCCACTGCATCACGAGAAGGATTGCACTTGAGTTCCTGCATCTCAGAAACGAGAAGAATGGTCTCGAGCAGTTTGTCTATGCCTTCGCCAGTGACAGATGACACTGGGACAAATATGGCATCTCCACCCCACTCTTCTGGCAGGACTTCATATTCTGTAAGTTGTTGTTTAATCCTCTCCACATCTGCGCTGGGTTTGTCTATCTTGGTTATTGCAACAATGAGTGGAGCCTTGGCTTCCTTAATATGCTTTATGGCCTCCACAGTCTGCGGTTTCACGCCGTCATCACCTGCGACAATGAGTATGGCCACATCTGTTATCTCTGTGCCACGCTTGCGCATATTGATGAAAGCCTCGTGTCCAGGGGTGTCGATGAACGTAATCTTCTCCCCATTCCATGTGATAGAGTATGCGCCTATTGACTGGGTTATTCCACCTGCTTCACCACTGGTGACGTGTGTCTTGCGGATATAATCAAGTAGTGACGTCTTGCCATGGTCGACGTGTCCGACAATGGTGACAATGGGGGCTCTCTTCTCTGTATTGGTGCCATCATCAAGAGAGGCATTGTCTAAAAGTTGCTCCTCATAAGATTTGTCCACCTTTTGCTCCAAAGTGATGCCCAATTCCCCAGCGATAAGTTCTGCTGTGGTGAAGTCTATAGTGCTGTTGATAGACGCCATGACGCCAAGTGTCATAAGCCCTTTGATGAGTTCTGTGACTGGCTTGCCTATCTTCTCCGACAAAGCCTTAACTGTGATATTATTGCTGGTTATTACTGCACTGGTTATTGGAGTAAAGACTACTGGGGCTATGTCTTGTTTGGTCTTTTTGAGTTTCAACTTGCGAGTGACCATTCTCTCTTCGATGCTGGCCTCTTCGAGAAGTCCACGACGCATGAGAGACTTCTTGTTCACCCTCCTCTCGTCATCTCGCTCTGTCTTATGCTTAGCATTATTCTGGCTCCTATCCTTGCCCGAGCCGAAAGCAGAAGAGGCGGACTGGAGAGAGGCGTTCTTCTTAGGCAAAATATCTGTCAGAGAATTGCTCTTGGGTCTATTATTGTCTCTTGGCCCCCTGTCAAATCTATTGTCTGCACCTCTGTCGCCTCTATTCCTAGGAGCGCCTGTGCTGTAGGCTCTGACTTGACCATTTTGACCAGGTGTGTATTGTCTATGCTGGGTGGAGGCTCGAGAGAAATCTCTAGGCTTATCTTCTCTTGGAGGATACTTGTTCTGTGAGGAAGATTTGAAGGGAGGCTTGCCCATCTGTTCTCTAGGTGATTCCTTGCCAAAACGAGTTTTAGGAGAGAGTGGTTGTGCTGGGCTTGCAGGTTTCTCGCTTATTTTATCTTTTGATGGCTCGCTTGTTTTCCCTTCAAATAGTTGAGCGAAAGACTCAGTAGTCTCCTTGGTCTCTTCTTGTCTTAGTTTGAATTGTTCTCTTATATATTGAGCCTTCTGCTCGTTCTCTTCCTTTCTTGCCAGAGACAGAAGTGCCTGTCTCTTCTCCTCAATAGCCTTGAGGGCTTGTTCCTTCAAGATTTGAACCTTGCGAAAAAGAGATGGAATAGAACCTTCCATATTTAATTTGTGCAACGATTTAATGTTGCTTATGCTTTGCTGTTTCTCTTCGCTTTTAGTAATCAAAGAATAATACTCCTATACTTTATTTTATTATACTTTCCCTCAAATTTTCTAGGATATTTTGAGGAATCTCACACTTAAACGCTCTATTTAGCGATTTCGTCTTAATTGCCTTGTCTAGACAAGAAATATCTTTACAAACATATGCACCTCTGCCATTCGCCTTGAGAGTAGGGTCAATATAGACTTCACCATCACTATTCTTGACTATTCTACACAGGTCATGCTTATCCTTCATCTGACGACAGGCTATGCACATGCGAAGCGTGACTGACTTTGACATATCTCACTCCTCTACTGAGTCTAACAATCCATCATCATCTAGCGGCTCACTGCTCTCGGGAGAAGTCTTACCTAGTTGATTGAACAAAAGGTCTCCGTCAAGCTGTCTAGCATCTGTCTCGCCTCTCACATCTATCTTCCAGCCGGTGAGCTTGACTGCCAAGCGGACATTCTGCCCTGCCTTACCTATGGCAAGTGACAACTTGTTGTCTGGCACCACTGCTCTAGCGCTGTTTTGACCATTTATATTATAAACTGTGATGACTGAGGCTGGTGAGAGGGCTCTGGCGATGTATTCGAGAGGATTGTCAGAATATTCTATGATATCTATCTTCTCACCATTGAGTTCCTCCACGATAGCGTTGATTCTCATACCCTTATTGCCCACACAGGCGCCCACGATGTCGATGTTGGGATTGGTGGAATAAACAGATATTTTGGTCCTAAAACCTGCTTCTCTGGCAATATTCTTGATAACAATGTCACCATTCTTAATCTCAGGCACTTCGAGTTCGAACAACTTCTTGACGAAGCCAATATTACTACGAGATACTTGAATGAATGATGAGGTGACGCTGTCACGAATGTTCTTGACATAGACTTTGATTCTGTCACCTACTGCATAGTTCTCATTAGGAATCTGGTCGCTTGCTTGCATCATGCCTTCAAGGGAACTGCTGGGAATATCTACATACACTATGTCATTGTCTATCCTGCGGATAAGGGCAGTGACCAGTTCATTCTGCTTTTCTGATAATTCATCGAGTGCTACTTGATGCTCTGCCTCTCTCAGTTTCTGCAGGACGACTTGTTTGGCTATCTGCGCGGCGATTCTGCCGAAAGACTTTGGTGTGACTTCCTCAGATATGACGTCACCTACTTTGTAGGACTTCTTTATCTTTCTCGCTTCTTCTAAAGACACTTCTTTGTCTGGGTCGACCACTTCATCGACTACAGTCCTATAACTATACACTTTGATAGTGTTTTTCTCGGGGTTGAGTTTGACCATTGCACTGCTGGCGACACCGAAGTTCTTCTTATAAGCGCTGGTTAGAGCGGTCTCTAGAGATGAGATGAAAAACTCCTTATTTATCCTCTTCTCCTTCTCTAAATCATCTAATGCTACGAAAAAATCCTTGTTAATCATAATAATTCTCCTATTATCCTCAAAAATCTATATGCAATCTACAGAGGGCGACATTCTTCCTCTCAAGCGTCTTGCTCTCCAGAGTCACCTCATCTGGCGAAAAGGACATCAATGTAGATGTGTATTCCTTCGTCCCATCTACTGGTGTGTAAAGCCTCACATCCACGACCTTGCCAATGTTCCTCATATAATCTTTGTCAGTCTTGATAGGTCTATCCAGCCCCACAGACGAGACATTGAGATAATATGGGGCATCATGAGTGGGGTTAAGCTCATCTAGCCACACGTCCACTCTCTCGTGCACCGCCTGACAATCATCGATGGTGATGGGAGCAGAATCTTTGTCTATAAACACAGTGAGATTCATGCCATTCAATTTCTTGACATATTCCACATCATAGAGTTCATAGCCAAGGGACGCTATTTTATCCCGCAAGTAGTCATACACAACAGATGCTGTATTCTCTCTCAAATTGCATTCTCCTTTTTTATAAACTTAAGAGTGGGCAAAACCCACTCTTAAGTAAATACAAATCAAGTGACGAGTGTATTATATCACATTAAAACTAAAATATCAAGAGAAAAAGATAAAATAATCAATATAGTTTGAGAAAAACTTCCGCTGTGCCTATGACATCGTTGAGCGCTCTATGGGCGCCCACAAGTGACACTCCTAGATGCTCACAGACAGTGGCTAGTCTGTAATTTTTGAGTCCGGACAATTTTTGCTTGGCAAGAAGGTAAACATCGAGTTCGCTATTATCGAAATTTATGCCAATCTTCCTAGCATCTCTATTGAGAAAGAGCCTGTCAAAAGCAATGCTGTTGTATCCTACTAAAGTGCAACCTTGACAGAAAAGGTAAAAATCTCTTAAAACCTGCTCTATTGAATATGAATGGGCGACCATTTCATTGGTTATCCTATTCTTATCGGTAGCCTCCTTGGGAATAGGTCGTCTAGGCTTGACAAGTGTGGTGAAAACCTCCACAAATCTACCCCCTGTCACTTTGAGTGCACCTATCTCAATTATTTCATCGTTTTGAGTGTCAAGTCCAGTGGTCTCAAAGTCATAAACGACAAACGAACCCCTCTCCACCTCTTTAGATATATGCCTCTCATCGAACAATCCCGCTTGTCTCGAGGCTGTGAATGGCTGTGGAGAGACATATCTATAACCGCTGACATCTCCATTCTCCACAAATACATCATAAAGTGTTTTGCTGGGGATAGAGCAGAGACTGATATTCTTGACTTTCATCTCGTAAGCATCACGATATTTGGCTATTTCTCCCTCCACTACGACCGTATTGCCTGCACTTAGTAAGTTCATTTTATGATAATTGGCTTTGCTGGGAAATATAACCGCATTTATACTCCCTGTGTCGTCTTTTATTTGGAAGCGGAAAAAAGGTTTCACCACATCTTCCATCTCTCCTGTCTTGCGATTTTTCATCTTTTTTGTAAAAGATTTCTCTGAGATAGATGTAATGGTGCCAGCAACCACACAATCATTGTAAATCTTGGAGATACTCTTGATATATCTAGGACTGAATGAAATCTCACCTCCTATAATCACTTTCTTGTCTTCTACTATGTATTTATCCCTGCTGGCAGATAGAATGACGTCAAGTTCACTCTTCTTCCTAGCGGACTCGAATCTCTCTTGAAGCATTTCTTCTTTAACAGGCTGTGAAGAAAGGGGCGTGGAGACAATCTCAAATGTAGCGGTGTAATTCCTAGATAAATAGTCTCTAAGTGCTGTGGCTATCTTGTTCTTTGTGAAATAATCGACAAGTGGCTCTTCTAGGGGGAAGTTGACCTGCACTTTATCATCATCTATGGCAATATCTACATATGATTTGTCCAGTTGCATATAGAACATATGGTGGTTTTTGTCCAAAAATTCTTTTATTTTTTTGATAATAAGGTCGCTGTCTAGATAACTTCTAGTAAATGTGATGTCAAAATTAAGTTCAAGACCTATATAATCCCTGATAGATGAGATAATTTCACCCTTATCTTGCTCTGTGATATCATTTTTGGTAGGATAGATGAAGGATATATGCAGAGTGTTATTTACTCGGGAAAAAGATATATCCTTGAGTCTTAAAAAGGAATATTTCTCATCTGTTTTTTTATGAATAAAATCAATAAATCTATCTATCTTTTCCATCTTCCTATATTTTAGACAAAAATGGATAAAAAGTCAATTATCAAATAAAAATGACTGCCGATTGGCAGTCAAAATATCATAATATGAAATGCAAAATGTCCACTACTATAACGAATAGGAAAAGGATAATGAGCCCTATCATGTGTATCATGCCCTCCACTTTCCTATTGACAGGCTTGCGCCGTATCCCCTCGATGCCCACGAAGACCATTCTAGCACCATCAAGTGCGGGGAACGGAAGCAAGTTAAACACCGCCAGATTGATGGAAATAAGTGGGAATAACAGAAGCAAATTGGCAAAATTCCTATAAGTAGCCTCTGCCAAGGTGACCACGGTGGTCACTGTTCCACCAAGACTGGAGATAGGAAGACGGAAAGTAATGAGTTGCCACAAAATAAGCAGTATCTTCCACGCCCATTTGATGCAGAACACAAAGGTATATCCCAGTGCCTCGAAGAACCCATATTTGTAATAATTCGTCTCTATGCCAATGGTTGCACGAGAAATGGTGGAGGCAGCATAGTCTACTTTGAAAGTCTTGTCCTCAATTTTGACAAATCCAAATTCGTCAACAGCAAAAGTCTCCGTCTCCTCGCCATTCTCTATCTTCAAGACATCTACTGAAGTGTCGGGATTTTCACGCAAAGCATAGATATAATCGCTGTCATTCAAGGCGTAGAGGTGTCCATAGGTGTCATCGCTCTTAGATGCCACTTCTGACCAAATGGACTTGTAAATCAAGATATCCTTGCTCTCACCATTACGTCTAACAGTGACTGTGAAAGAATCTCCTTCTGTGCCATCACCATAATCAAACTCAGTTATCATATTCATAAAATACGAGTCTGTGACAAAATCACACTCTACACCATTGACGTGAGTTATGATGTCTCCTTCCATAAGCCAAGTCTGTGCTGTAGCGGAAGGAGGAATGGTGACTGACTTTACCTGCACTCTATCTGCATATCCAAAAGACATGAGGAAAATCATGGAAAAAATGAGTGCAGAAAGGAAATTGAAGAAAGGTCCAAAGAAAAGGACAATGAGCCTCTTCCAGACGGGTTGATTGTTGAACGCACCCTTTGATGCAGGCTTGTCTTCATCTTCTCCCTCGAACTGACAAAAACCACCAAGAGGCAAAATGCGAATGGAGAAAACTTCTCCATTCTTTTTGGTTTTCTTAAATATAGGCTTGCCGAAACCTATGGCAAACTCTTCTATCTTAAAGCCAAGCAATTTGCCAGCACTATAATGCCCAAACTCGTGAATAGTAATCATGAGCATGAGCACAAGCAGTGCTATGGCTATATACAATACCCAAGTAAAGAAACCCATTGAAAACTCCTAAAAAAAGCAATATATAATAGATATAATGCACAAAATAATGAAATATAATCAAATCACATAACTAGCATAAGAAGGCAGAGGAAAATGTATGGAGCAAGCATGATGATGGAATCAAATCTATCCAGCACTCCACCATGGCTCCTGAAGAAATCTCCTGAATCCTGCACCCTTGCACGACGCTTGACAAAACTCTCGAACAAATCTCCCACCTGAGATACAACAGAGCCAAAAAGACCTACAAGAAGTATCTTCCAAATGGCGATATCTTGGAACACTCCGCCACAGGCAAAGTAGAAAGCATAGAAACACACCACTGCACCTATTATGCCTCCTAGCAAGCCAAACAATGCTCCGGAGAGTGTTTTCTTAGGGCTAATCTTGGGGAAAATCTTCTTGCCACCAATAAGCGAGCCGAAAGCCATGGCAAATGTATCTGTGAGGCATGCTATGGCAAATAGCAGAACAAGTCCAAACAATCCGTATGGAACACCCGCCACCTTGCTGGTGAGATTGAGACCCAAGTCGGCTATATGATTGATGAAATAAACTACAAGCAGCAGAAATGTAGGATAGAATACGACTGACAATGAGTTGTTAGCCTTAAATATTGAGAATGATGCCATGCTCATATTGGTCGCTAGTCT
>CAMYXB010000018.1 GCA_947303145.1 uncultured Clostridia bacterium
TGTCATCTCTGGTGGCTCTGTCAATGGCGGAACGGGCGTAAGTCAGATTTCTGGCAATCTCATTGGTGGAGTAGCAGGATATATGTCTGGTGGTGAGATTGTGTATGCCACACCTGGCACAGTGGTTGCTTCTGGTGAAGAAGCATATGCAGGTGGATTCGTCGGTGTAATGAGTGGTGGCACTATATCTGGTGGTGAAAGCGTCTTGGGTGCCACAGTCAGCGCACAAGGCACATCTTCTGCCTCACTAGGTGGTATGGTGGGGTATATCTACACTGGCTCACCTACCCTCAAGGGTGGCACAGGCACCACAGTCAGTGGCGGACAATACTCTGGTGGTGTCGTGGGCAAGATCGCTCCTAAGAAGATTGACGATACATACACCACACCTACACCTAATTTTGCTAAGAAAGCAAGCAGTACTGTCAAGGGAGGCAAGGTGTCAGACGCCACATATGGTGGCGGACTAGTGGGATATCTAGAGGCCAATTCTGGCAATCTTGAGAGTCCTTCTAATGATGCTGATGTGAATAAGATTAAATCGACTATAATAGCCAATGGCTCCATCTCCACAGTCAGTGCGACATATGCTGGCGGAGCTGTGGGGCTGGCTGTCTCTGGACTAATTAGTGTCACTTTAGGCTCTACAAATACAGGCAATGATGTCACTGGCACCACCTCTGCCGGCGGACTGGTAGGTCAAACTGGCAGACAGAGAGGTGATGGAGAGCCTGATAATAATCAAATCTTGTTCATTTCCTCTAATTCTGTCAATCTTGCTGTCAACGGCTCTACCTCTGCTGGTGGTGCCATAGGTGAGATTAGCTACGCTTCCGTAGTAAAACTAGTCAATGCCATACAAATTGGAGAAAGTGGCGATAGCAATAAGACAATCAAGGGAGATAATGTCGGTGGAGTAGTTGGCTCCGTGAAAGATGGCTACTTACTAGGAAGTGAAAGTAGTGGTAGTTATCTTGGTGTCAACACTATTTCAACACTTGACAGCAATTCTAAATTTGTTGGCAACGTCGCAGGCTTAGTAGAAAAAGATGGCGTTGTGGCATATCTTTCATCCGTATCATCAGGATATGAGATTTCTGGCCAGTCCTTTGGCGGAATTGCTGCTAAAAATGCAGGGTTAGTTTACTGTTGCTCCAATAAAACACCTATCTCATATAGTAGTGGATCTTCAAGTTCTAGTGATGCTAGTCATGGTGGCATAGTGGGCAAGTTGTTAGATGGTGGCGTTGTCGCTTCATGTGAGAATAGAGCCCAAATAGTCACCAACGGAAAGAATATAGGTGGTATAGTAGGAAGTAGTGATACTTGTAATAGCGATAGTGGCCTGTCACTCATTCTCAATTGCACCAATATAGCCCTCGTCGGCTCCTCACAAGGCAACTCCAATGTGGGTGGCATAGCCGGAAGTTTCGCTGGGAATATGGGTGGTTGTGTCAATGAAGCTCCAGTCTCATTATCTGTGACATTTAACGGGGGCGAAGCTGTGTTCCCAGAAGATGGCAATATTGCCGTTAGTGAAGAATGGTTGAATGTTTCAAATGAAGATTCTTATGAATTTACCAATGCCGACTTATCTTCTGTAGAAAATGGAGAAAAATCTGGCAGTGTGGGCGGTCTAGTGGGAGTCGCTTCTAGATCCAGCACTCAATATATTCTTGGAAAAAATAATAGCGATGTCTATGGTTTCTACTACTATGGTGCTTCTGATGTAAATAGTAGTAAATCCTACAAGGCTAATGGTAGTAATACTATCACCGACAAGGCCTTTGAGGATAATTTGATAGATAGACGTGGCGTGCTCGTTGGATCCGCCAGCAATGTTGAAACGCTTTGTATTGGCTCTCACACCACTGCCACCACCACAACAAAAGAGGTCACAATCTATTGGGGCGAGAGAAATAAAGGCTCAACCGGAGAGGGTTCTCCCATCGCTGAAGCTGGCTACTATTCTGGAATGGAAGTGAAAATTGAAACAGATGTATGGGTAGAATACGAAAAAATTGGAGCTTGGAAGTCTTGGGTTGAGGGTAATTTGGCTCCTGAATTATGTAAGAATATAAAGACAGATCAACTATCTACTAATAGAGCATATTGTCTTTTCTCTAAGGAAAACAATGAACTCCATGGAAATAGTGCACCAAATGCTAATAGCAATGTGCAAGATGAGTTAACTTGGTATAGCCAGGAGAGTGGAAGGCAGGATTGGGTAAAATATTCACCTGAATATCCAGATGGTGTCGATGGTGGAAATGGAAATCCTACTAATTATATCGACCATGCTGAAGAAGTTAAGCCTTTGTTTGGCCTTGGCAAGATTGTGTTAACAGATAATGTAGCTAATGGAACAAATTTTGGTGATGAAAGAACACTCAATAAAATCACAGGTGAATATGGCAAACTTAAAACTGTGTATACAGAGAAAAGGTTTAGTGATGAATTTACACCATTTATGCAGTATTGTGGCACGGGCAAGATAGAGAAGTCCTCCAATTGTGTGGAAAAGGAGAACTACTATTCAGCCGTTGGCGTGAGGACTCTGCTTCTTGAAGAACTATACTCTAAAGGAAAGACTGAAAGTAAATCTTTTGAAGTCCCTACTAAAGTCACTTCGACCAATACTCTTTACACCAAATATTTCAGCGACTAAACATTGGGTAATTAGTCAAAAAAATGTCTCAAAGTAAATTTACTTTGAGGCGTTTTTTATGCGTTTAACTTAAAAAATAAGTTAAATATTTGGTGTCACAATTCTTCATTCATGCTATCTTGCTTGGTCTGATGGACTGTCCCCTTTTTATGAACAGGTGGGGCATAGATGGAATAGAGTTTTAATGGGTGTCCTCCTGAGTTTTTTAAGTTGTGCCAGTATCCAGCCGGAATTACTATGGCATAACCTCTTTCCACTTCACCGAGATATTCTACGCTTTCTTCACTTTTGCCCATGAATACACGCCCACGTCCTTGCACCACTTTCAAGAATTGGTCATGAGTGTCGTGTTTTTCCAGCCCAATCTCACTATTTGTGTCTATTCTCATGTTTATTTCTCCTTTTGATTTTATATGAAAATATATGCACAATTTGCCACAAGAGTTTTTCTTTAATTCTTTCATTTCTCTTTCACATAATTTACACCGAACACTAGCAATTTTGCTAGTGTTTTTATATTTTATTCCATTTTTTTAGTGTTTTTTTAGTTTTTTTTGATAAAATTGAGCAAAATATGGACTAGTTTTTGATGCTTATTCTGCATATATTATCGTGCATTTTGAGACAATAAACATATATATAATATTTAATAAAATATTCGTAAAATCTTTAGACTTTTTGTGGATTTTTTGTTAAAATATTATAGTCAGTGCGATTATTGCATTTTTACAAAAGTTGTTAAGGAATAAGATATGAAAAAACTTTACTCATTTTGTCTATTGTTCTTGGCATTATTTGCAGGTTTATTGCTGTCATCTTGCGCTGGTAGGTATGACACTTTGTCTATGTCTGCCACCATTAGTTATTCCAAAGATAGTGGCTCCACTCAGTTAGATGACGGCACATACAGAGTGTCTGGTGTCAACGGCACATTTGATGCTCATCCAGACGGGAGCTATACGCTATACATATCTGGTGACAGACAATGTCAAGCCACAGTCACAGTGTCTTTCCATGGAGCCCCTGCGGGATTTAGTTATGGCCTTATCTTTGAGCAAACCAATGATATTCTCAATATCCTTTCCGAGTCGCAACAAGCCGAGGAAGTCAAGGTTCTCATCTCTGCAGGTAGTGTGGGCCAGACCAAACTTACCATAGGCTCTGCCGAGGGAGGAAAAAGTGATAGTATATTCATCAATGTCGTGGAGGCAACGAGTGACTTTGACTTTGTTCAAGATAGCATAGCCCTCATCAATGAAAGGGGAGAGGCAGTAGACCTTTTCAGTCAAGTAGTCAAGGCGTCCAGCACAGACATCTCTTTTTCCTTTGGATATATGTCTGGTGACGATTTTGTCGAGTATTCTGCAAGTTCTTTGAGGAATGATTACGGCATAGAGTATAATACCAGACTAGGCAATCTATCCATTACTAGCGAAAGCACATCTCTTGAGACACTTATGGTGAGGGCTACATCTCTTAGCCCGCTTGGAGATGAGCAGACTAAATACATTTCACTATATTTCGTCCATGCCCTTACAGATTTTGAGATATACAGAGGCACAAGTTATAGAGATGTTGTAGAGAGCAATCTCATATCTTCTGATGACGTGTGTGATTTTGTTTTTAACTACAATTCTCTCAATGCTGTAGATTTTGTCCTTATAGTTAGGAACAATGCTCAAATAGTGAATTTTGATATGGCGAGGAATGTCTATCTTGAGAAGACTTATGTCAGTCCAGTCACATATATTGATGCGGGCGGAGAAGAGGTGGATAGTGTCCTAAATTCCAGATATGCCCTCGTTAATATGCGATTGTTATCCAACAGCAAGACCAGCAATCTTGCGGATAAAACATTTGAGCAAGTGTTCACTTGTGATTATGCCGACTATGTAGTTGAAGACTACCCCCTTTCTCTTTCTGCCTCTTGTCGAATATATGACCTAGTGCAGAATTATTCCATCAATGGCACAAGAGCAGAGAATGTCAAGATAAGCGACGACTTTGGCGATGCAGATGTCAGCAAAGTGGAAGTGTATATCAATGGCTCTTCTTCATATAAGGGCGCTATGGTAAATATCGGACTCTCTCGTCCAAGTGTAGTAGATTCACAGCACTCTTCGTTCTCTTTATCACTCTACAGGGGGGATAAGAGTGTTGTCTCCAGCCCAGAGAGTTATTTCAGCATATATCTCGCCAGTGGCTCCAAGTTGAATTTCAGTGACACATTCTCAATAGACACCACTCTTTTCATAAGACCTAGCGAGACTAGTTTTGCCAGCAACAACGAGACTTATTATCTAGTCATTACCGCGCTTGAACCAAGTGAAGACACTCTCAAAGTAGGTGCAGTGGTCAAGATAGGCGTCCTCAATGGTATCACTGCTTTCACCAGCGTGGACTACACTATTGAGAAGTATGAACTCGATGAAATAAATGGCGGATATGTCGTAGATGATGATGGTAATTATAAGAAACTAATTGAAAATCATGATAATGTCCCATTCGATGACTTTACCTTGACTGAGAGTATCAATCTTGATTTGTCTGTCGAGGGTGAGTCCAAGGTGACCGTCCGTTTCACTCCAGCCAATGCCTCCCTCCTAGCCCTTCGTTATGAAGTGAGAGACGAACTAGTGGCGAATATTAGAGTGGACGATGTATATCCCAATATATTCTACATCAGGGGGATTTCTTCTGGCTCCACAGTGGTCAATATACTGACAGATGACTTAAGTTATGCCATTCCTGTCAATGTATTTATGCCCATTACAGACTTTTTCGTGCTTCTTTCTGACCCTACATCTAGCAATATAGCCACTTGCGAGACAGATATTTCGGGTAATGTTGAGAGCATCATGGTCAAGACTGCCAGTGATGTGTCCTTTAGAGTGTTGGTGTCACCCCTAGATGTCACACAATATACTTTGACATACACTCTAGATAGATATGACAGCGCACTTGCTGATTTTGTCTCGATAGAAGACGGCTCGCAGTCTGTCACATATGACGAGTTGATGACTTCAAGGCACCTTGATAAGAAGATAAAAGATGGCGAATCATTCATCTTTAGATTAGCAGACAATAGTTTCAATTTCATCAATCTCACCAGTGATACATCTAAGTATAGATTGACTATCAAGGTGCAGAACTTGAGCGGACTATTCATAGAGAGAGAAGTGATTATCTCGGGATATAATCCCAGTGACATATCGCTATCTCTTTCGAGGAAGAAGATTTACAACTCTCAATCTATCTCTATCCTTAGGAGAATAGACATAGACAATATGGACGGTATAGATATAGAGGCAATCTCGCAAGATTCCACTTGCTTTGGCGTAAAAGTGACAGACGTCACATCCCTTGGCTCTCCTACATATCCTTTTGCCGACAATGGTCGCATTTCATTCAAATACAACGGAATGGTAGAGGGCTTGTTCAGGCTAGAGGGGGGACTTCTTGTCGAGGAAAGTTCCCATCTCATTAAGTCAGTGACACCATATGCCATCGCAGGTTATTATTACTTCAAACTCGAAAGTGACTTGTCTAGGTCTTTTGACTTGCTCTTAGAGGCTACTCTTAGATGTCAGTTTAGCGATAGACACTTCAGCACTATTACTAAGAACGCCACTATCTCTGTCACCAATGCTAAGAGAGTGTCATCTATAATCACTGGAGATGAGCTTGACATCACCTATAATGTAGATAGGATAGATTCCAGTCACATAGACTTTAGTGTCAAGAAAGATGATGCCTATGACAAGACCCTTCTAGCTCTGCCTTATAGAGTGCATCATATAGGTAATAACAGTTTCTTCGTTTATGATGAGAGTTTTGTAAATATAGACTTCACCTCCACTATGGAGGGTAGATATTCTCTTGATATCACAGCTACTTCTATAGGAGAGGGCAGAATAATAGTTCTCCCTATAGATAGCATATTGACCAGTGAGGCTCTAGCCAGTCTTTATGGCGAAAGCACTTCCATCACACTCGCCTCCATAGATGATTTTGTCTATGGATTGATGTATGAGGATAGTGCTTTGAGCACACTTGCACAAGAGGCAGTTGTCGGCAGAACATATTATATCTCTGCTATAAATCAAGCCAATTTTGCTAGACTATTCGATGTTTTCTGTGAAGTATATGTCAAGGTCAACGATGGCAGTGAGGGTAATGAGTATGAAATATCTTCTCTCGAAGATTTGCTTTCCATCACTTCTTCTGCAGAACTGGCTAGTAGGAATTATAGGCTTGTTAGGGATATTTATGTGGACTCTTCTACCAATTTCTCCCCACTCGCCACATATTATAATCTAGGATTTATCAGCGAATATCCCCTAGAAGATGTGTTCGTGTATAATGATGGAGAATATGTCAAGGTCGACAAGGAAGATGAGCCATTCAACTCTCACCTCACATACTTTGGCTATGGATTTAATGGAAAATTGTCTGGCAAGATGATGAGAGAAAGCATCACAGGTCAAGTCAGCGAGAGAGTTTATTCAATTAGAGGTTTGTTCTTCAATGGTGCTTGTGATTATCAGCATTTTGGCTTGTTCTCCTCACTCGGCTCTAAGGCACAGATAAGTGATTTGACCATTTCCTATTCAGTTTTCACGCCATCTATGGTGAGTAATATGACATTTGGTGCCTTGACTGCACTAAACTATGGCACAATAAAGGACGTGTCTATAGACTTTGGATACAATCACACCTCTAGCATTAAGACAGATACCACATTTATTTTCGGTGGGCTGTGTGGTATAAATTATGGAAATATAGACGAGAGAGGAACCAATACACTGGTCTCCTGTTCCTTATCGCTAGAGATTTTGCAAGATGTCGACTGCTTTGTGGGCGGAATTTGTGGCAAAAATTATGGCGAGATTTTGGGCAATTTCAATACTACAAATTTTGTTCAAAAGCCTACACTCAACACTGCTGAGATTACAGTGGTGGCGGAGCTTTCTCTCACATCTAGTGGGAATATGACTAGGTCATATATAGGTGGCGCTGTAGGTCAAAATGTCGGGAGTATGGGTTATGTGGTAGTTAGCGGAGAGGTGTCTGCTCCCAGTTTCGTCAATGTGGGCGGACTTGTCGGCTCTGCAGAATATAGCGAGAAGTATAATAACGAGGCAAATGATGTCTACTCCATTTTCTCATCTTATTCCACTGCCATCGTATCTGGCAGAGAGAATGTCGGTGGTGCTATAGGGCAAGCCATCGGCAGAGATGAGACAAGGAGAACAAGGCTGTATTACGTAGGTGCAGAAAATGTGGTGGGTAGCATGAGAGGAGATAGACCTCTTGTCAGTGCATATTCCACTGCAGGAGGGTTTGTCTCAAGTGCCAGTTTCATATCAGCCAAATACTGCTATGCTGCTACATATTTTGAGGGTATGAGTGGCTTTGATGTCATCAGCACTAATGGTTCTGCGGGTGCTTTCGCTTATTCAATCAACGATTGTTCTCTCATCGCCTGTGCTTCCAAGATGAACGTGTCTGCATCATCTACTGCTTCCATTTTCACTGTTAATTGTGACAGCGATTCCGCATTGGAGAGTATCATGGCTTATGGCGTGGTGGATGGCTCAGTCGCTATAGACAATCTAAACTATATTCAAAATATCGCCCATTATATATGCATACACGTCTATGAGAATGCTGGTGTGATAGAGAGAGATACATCTTATTCCAATAATATAGGCGAGTCTACTTATATTAAGCAGAACGATAATGGCAGTTATTACATTTCAATCGTTTTATCTGCTCATGAAGAGCCACTATTTGTCACAGATGATATAGTATTATCAGTCAATATACGTGACAACGATGGTGAATACATAGATTATCTCAAGGGCGGACAAAGGGAGTCTCTGGTTCTTTTCTACAATCAAGACAGCGAGCGCAGATATTCCTCTCAAGAGTTAGACAATCTCAATACCATTGACTTGTTTGGTGAAAATGGCATTGTGATATTTGATGTCAACCCTTGGACAGTCAAGACCGCCAGAGTGAATATGGTCAGTTATAATCCTTCCATACTTCGCATCAATAGTGATGGCAGCATAACATTGCTTGGTGAGGGTAAGACCAGTATCAATATTTCATCTCAACTCAACGAAGCATTTTTCGTAGATATTCAAGTGACCATCATGCTTGGTGTGAATTATGTCGGATTATTCGATTCTTTGAGCTTCATAAGAGAGATAAGTGACACTTCTGATAGTGTTAGTATGCTTATTGGTGACCAGTCTCTGTTTACAGATGCACATTATGAGAGGTCAGTGGCTTACGAGGGAGATTATTCCCTTGATGTTAAGAAAGAGATAGGCATTAGGTTCAAGGTCTATGATGATGAGACACTCGCTTCTGCCATTGGAGCAAGATATAGCAGTATCAATGACATACTCTCCTTCTCATCTAATGCTTGGATATATGTCTTACAAGAGGAGAGCGAAGAGGGCAGGGCATACTTCTACATAGATATTGATGATGCCGCATCTATCACACTCAATGCCAGAGGTGCCATAGACAACGCTATATCCATACACTACGAGCCATACATTGTGGTGGAGTATCAGTCTTCTAATAGTAAGGACAAGATTTTCCTTAATAATTTCAAGAAGGATTTCTCCCTTATCATCACAAGAGGCGCCACAGACATTCGCCTTGCCGACAACTCCAGCGGAGAATATGCCATCTATCAGCATGAGAGTCTCATTTTCACCATAGTTGTAGACACAGATTATGACGGAGACTATATCGAGGACAACAGTTATCTCTTTACGGACAAAGATAGCCTGTATTATGATGCCAATTTCACCTTGGTCGGCTCAGATTTGATTAAAAATTATGATCAAAATGGACAAATCTTGTCTATAATGAGAAGTTATACATTCTCTTTCAAAGATAAACTTGGACAACTAGATACAACCAGTAGGTATTATCATGACGATAGTTATGTATATTGTTTTGTGACTGAACAAGGAGAGCAGATTCCTTTGAGATTCTGGGCGAGTTCTCAGACCTTGAGGCAACTAGATGTCCGCCTTACAGTCAACAGCAAGTCCACTCTCGATGAAATAAAGGCCACCATATATAGCGACATTATGCACGATTTCCCTCAAAAAGATAGCAAGGAAAACATAGTCTATAGTGGCAATACAGCTCTTGTGGTATTAGATGTCTATCCATTCTTCACCACATATTCCAAGATTCGTCTGTCCTATACGTCTGGTGGTGATTATTCCATTATAATAAGTCAAGTGGAATATTCCTCTGATAGCACAGAAAGATTTAGAGGAATGCCGACTGCTGGCACCATAGTCAGTGGCAGAGATTCCATATTGATAGATAAGAGCACAGGGCAGGACTTGTTCGATTCATCTGATGGCAAATATTCCTATGGCAGAAATTATTTCTTCAGCATCACTATCCCTATGTCTGTCCCCAATAGAAGCGAATTTGCACTGCATGTTGAGGTGCTAAGTAGGAATAACTCCACCATTTCCTCTTTATCTGTTCCTTTCACAGCACTTCATCAGCCGAGGATAGATATGCAGATGGACTCTTCCCTCAAAGATGCCTCTGGCACATATTATCTGCCTTTATATACAGACAATGTTCTGTCTCTTGAGACTATCAATGGCACAGGAGATATCTCCTTTGTCGTGGAGATAGACGGCATGTCATCACAGCCTAGTTATGATACACTCACCAATGCTCTCACACCTGTGTATGAGGGGGAAGAATATCATGTCAAGGTGTTCTCGTATGAGAGCGGAGTAGACCTCACATCACTTATTGGCAAAAAGGTCACCATTTCCGCCACCATGGGCACAGATTATGTCTTGAGCAACACCGCCAAAGTGGAATTCATCATCACATTATTTACAGTTAAGTCAATACTTATAGAAGGGGCTCAAGACGGCATCATATCCCTTGCCACGAGCAATATTTCTCCTCTTAGACTCGATATTCAAGCATATTATGATGAAAATATTGATAGTTGGTATAGTTATTGGTATAGCAACACTCGCCTAGCCCAAGACGACCCTCTAAGCAACCTTCTAGGTGATGCAGGCTATGATGTGTCCGCTTCATTTGGTGCATATCTCAGTCAATTAGCCGAGCAAATAGCCATACTAAAGGACGAGAGCGGAGCAAGCGAAGTGTCCAGAGTGTTCAGTTATGTCGACTTTGATGGCAATTCTAGATTCTTGCAGAATGGTCAATCTTATGATGACGACACTCTCAGCATAGAGTTATTCAACAGATATTTTGCTCTATATAGCGGTAATTCAGACAGAAGATATAGGATAAAAAGTGAAGTCAAGGGGCTCGAATATGCCAGTGGCATAGCCAGTATCCAATCATATATGGCTAGTCCCAGCAATTTCTCACCTAAATTTGTATTCACAGATGAAGAGATTGTCAAGTTTGGCAATATTTACAATTTCCTCAATCCCATTCCTGTCTCATCTGCACAAGAGTTTCTATCCATGGAGGAAGGTCAAGACTACAGATTGGTGCAAGATATAGTCCTCAGCGATTACTCCATGATTGATTGCAATGTGTCATCTTTCGATGGCAATGGATATGTCATATATATAGACAGTTTCAATTATGATGAGATGCAGACGGGAGCAGTCACTGCAGGTCTGTTCGGCACAATCAGCGAGGGGAGCATGGTTAGCAACGTCACAGTGTATTACACCTCTGGCGTCACCATAAGTAGCACCACACCTGCCGTTATCACTCCTTCTGGCAACGGCACAATGCAACTGAAATTATACAATCTCGACACATTCGAGTTCGGCGGACTGGCATGCTACAACTATGGCACTGTCACTGGTTGCACTGTCAAAGGTAGAGTGAGCATCTCTCTCAATGTCAATGCTACCACAGAGTATCCTAGAGTGCCTTCTTCTGCCATTACAGCGGGCCTTGTCACCAATAACTTTGCTGACATCACCTGTAGTCGTGTGATAGACTTCTCTCTATCCAACTATGGCGAGACAGGAGGTTTTGTCGCAGTCAATAGTGGCAAGATAGTTTCCAGTTTCGTAGATAACTGCTCTTTCAGCAATCTTTCCAGTGGTAATGTGGGCGGGTTCTGCTACTCCAACAATGGAGACATCATCGAGTGTTTCTCACAAGGCAAACGTTCGAGTGAGGATAGGACTATCCAGAATACATCTTCTGGAATATCCTCTGATGGTGGAGAAGTGGGTGGATTTATCTATAGCAATAGTGGCAATATCAGCGACTGCTATTCCAATATCCAGTTCACTTCCTCGAGAATAAGTGCAGGCTTCGTATATCAAGAGAACTCTGGTAGTGCCATCTCTAGGTGTTATTCCATAAGTTATAAGAATCCTGATGACAACAGAACCACAGCTTTCCCATTCGCAGGCCCCACCACTAGTGACTTTAGGGTGGAGGTTAAGGGAACATTGAACAACTGCTTCTTTATCTCAAGCAATGAGTATAGAGACATCAATTTCTACACCACAGGGTCCACTGATGCCTCCTTGACACCTAAGGACAAGAAGGCTCTGCCCCTGTCTCTTGACGACTTCGCCACTCACACCAATTTCACCAGTTTCGACCTCTCGCTAGACTACAATACAGGCTCACTAAGTGAGGCAGAAGGTGGTGCCAGCTATAATTATGTCGATGGTTATACTTGGGTTATCATGGAGGGCAAACCAGTCATTGCATCTACACTTGTGCCCACCATTAGCCTGCAGAAGTATCAAGACAAGGTCAAGACTTACAAGGAGGACATAGCCACATTCTATGTCGCCAGTGAGGGCGAGACGTCCACCTCTTCTCGTATATCCGCCACAGTCACCGAGACCACATATATGAATGATGCGGGAGAAGTGGTGTATGTCGTGACAGACAATTCTGTGACAAAGATTAAGAGATACACATTTAGTCTAGACGGATATGAGGATATTACCATCACTTATTCATATTCTAGTGGAAGTGACGTGCTTATCGCTTGCACATATGCTAAAGACAGCATACTAGACTACGAGGAATATGACATAATAGATGGTGAGCGAGTAATAAGGAGTAGTGACAAGAACTTCAGAGCCAGCGACACAGTGGAGATTGTCTACAAAGATGGTGCTATAAGTGAGATAGTCTACAAGATGCTGGACAATGTGCAATATTCCTATGCGGTCACCACTGGCACTAGGACCAACCCCAGCCTTATCTTTGACTACGACTCCTTCTGCTACTACCTAGGTGGCAAGGCAGGATCTGGTCAATTCTAT
>CAMYXB010000019.1 GCA_947303145.1 uncultured Clostridia bacterium
CTCCTACTTTCCAAAAGAGACAGAGTCTTTTCTTTGAATTTAACGAAAGAGACGGAGACAAGCCAAGATATTGCCATGTCTATATAATAACTTTTATTTTGTAAAAGGATAACTCTACAGAAAATTTCCTCTATATATTGCTCTTCCATATAATATGACAAAAGGCAAACTATAGCAAATCTCAAAGTATACTCCTCTTCACTTTTTAAGTATTCTCTCAAAAATGGATAAAATTCCTCTTTCTTATTCCTTAGGACTTTTAGAGAACTGACGAATGTATCACATATTGCCCAGTTATCAATATATGGCAGAATAAAGTCAAGTCTCTTCTTTAGAATGCTAATCCTTTTTGTTGTGTAGCCAATATAATAGCAGGCGACACTAACCACCTCATAACTATCCAGTGTAATATTCTCTAAAAGATCTTCGATGTGTGAAAACTCTTTTGCAATTTTTCTAAGAGTAGGAATTCTAACGCCAACAATACTCACATCTGGAACTATCTTAGAGAGAAAATTTCTATAATTTTCGTCAATATTATCCTCTATCTTTTGCTTCAATATTTTGTCGTATTTCATATTATTCCCCAATTTTTGTATAAAAGAAAAATATCTCAAGGATTTCTTGCGATGCTAGTTATAATGGAATGCTGGAGGTGGCGCCAAGGTCAGTGTCGCTCAGTCCAATGCCCGCCATGAGATTGAAGTATCCCTGCGATGCAATCATGGCAGCATTATCTGTGCAGAGGACGAACTCTGGGAAATAGACCTTAAGCCCCGCCTTTTCACCCGCAATGGTGAGAGCATTCCTCAAAAACTTATTAGCAGACACACCCCCTGCCACACATATTTTGTCATAGCCATAGTCAAGGCAAGCACGCACTACTTTACTGACAAGTGGCAAGACAGCCTCGCTTTGAAAGGAAGCACATATATCTTCCATGGGCAATGCCTTGCCTTTTTGAGTCAACGTGTGGACATAGTTGATAACTGCAGTCTTGAGCCCACTGAAACTAGAGTCGTAGGTCTTCTTTAGATTGTCTTTCACAAAGTGGATATTATATTTCCCCTCCACTGCTAGTTTGTCCACCTTAGGCCCCCCAGGATAGCCTAGCCCCAGCACTCTTGCCACCTTGTCATAACACTCGCCTATGGCATCATCAAGAGTGGAGCCAATCACCTTGAAATCTGTGAAACTTTCTACCCTGCATATAGCGGTGTGTCCACCACTGACTATGAGTCCAATAAATGGTGGTGTGAGGTCCTTGTGAGAGATGTAATTGGCACACATATGCCCTCTAATATGATTGACTGCAATAAGGGGAACACCAAGTGAAAAAGCAAGCGTTTTGGCAAAGGTCACCCCCACCATGAGAGCCCCGATAAGCCCCGCACCATAAGTGACTGCTATAGCATCTATATCTTCTAGTTTCACCCCCGCTTTGCTGAGAGACTCCTCTAGCACTCCGTTGATGGCCATCACGTGATTCCTACTCGCTACCTCTGGCACCACTCCACCGAACTTGGTGTGAATATCTATCTGGCTGGAAATGACATTGGACAATACTTCTCTGCCGTCTCTCACTATGGCTATACTCGTCTCATCGCAACTACTCTCTATCCCAAGGATAGTGACAGAATCTTTTTTTCTTAGAAGTTCTGCCTTTTTTTTCATCTCATCTAAATACAATTTATTTTCCTCGAATATATAAATTTTTAACAAAATTTGCAAAAATGCCGTTTTTTTATGTTTTTTTACGTTTTTTTTGCATTTTTTTGATTATTTTTTAATTTTCTATTTACAGACTTTTCTTCAAATAATCTAGTATAAAGGGCTTGATGTCTCCGTCCATGACGGCGCTTACATTGGTATTCTCAAAGCCTGTTCTGTGGTCTTTGACAAGTGTGTAAGGGCAGAATACGTATGAGCGAATTTGACTGCCCCATTCTATCTTCTTTACCTCACCCTTTATCTCTTTTAGGTTCTTCGCTCTCTCCTCTTCTCTAATGGCGAGAAGTTTGCCTTTCAAAATTTTGAAAGCCATCTCTCTATTCTGTATCTGGCTACGCTCATTTTGACAAGTGACTACTATGCCTGTGGGGAAATGCGTTATCCTGATAGCGCTGTCCGTCTTGTTGATATGTTGTCCGCCAGCACCACTACTCCTGTAGGTATCCACTCTAATATCGTCAGGGGAGATGTCTATGTCCGATGTGTCCTCGTCTATCTCTGGCACCACCTCAAGTGAGGCGAAACTGGTGTGTCTGCGTTTGCTGGCATCAAAGGGAGATATTCTCACCAATCTATGCACTCCCGCCTCTGCCTTAAAGTAGCCATAAGCCTTGTCGCCTGTGACTAGGAAGGTGACACTCTTTATCCCCGCCTCGTCTCCAATAATCTCGTCAAGGATTTCTATGCTATATCCATTTTTCTCACAGAATCTGGAATACATACGAAAAAGCATATTAGCCCAATCTTGAGCCTCCGTCCCACCCGCTCCTGCATGAATGGAGAGTATGGCTCCATTATCATCATATTCGCCATTAAGGAGCGTGGAAATGGTGTTCTCTTCAAGATAGGTGTCAAAGCTCTTCATCTTTTCATGAAGTTCCACAAGCGAGGATTCGTCCTCTTCCATATCTAGTAGTTCTATAAGGAACTCTATATCGCTCTCATATCCGTTAAGGGTGGAGATAACTTGAAGTTTGCTCTCTATGTCCTTGATTTCCTTGCCATTTTGCTTGACTCTGTGCATATCTTGCCAGAAATCAGGAGTCTCTTGCTCTTTGTGTTTGGCTTTTAGTCGCTCTTTTAATTTAGCGTAGTCAAAGACACTCCTTTAGATATTGACTTCTTTGTTTTAACTTGCTATATTGCTCTCTTTCATCTACTAACATACTCTCTCTCCAAAATAATTGTTATATGAATAGAGATATATATCATATTTTGGATATAAAATCAAGCGGATATGAAAATAGATATTGACAAAATGGGCTTTTAGTCATATCATTATAGTGTAAGGAGGGCGGAGAAATGGACGAGATAGCAGAATATTTTTTCACCAGACGAGAAGCAGAATCTTATCTATACCTTAATAGCAAGAGACTATTCGAGATAACCAGCCAGCCAGACTTCCGTGAGGACAAGCTGAACATGTATCTCAAAGATATAGTCTACGTCTTCCGCAATATGAACAAAAGAGATGAGTTTATCTCAGATTTAAGGACTAGAGAGGACGAAGATTCCAAGAATCTGCTCACACTCCTGTCTCCTGTGATAGAAGTGTATGAGAGGGAGAAAAAGGAAGCCGAGAGCTTGGATAAGGAACTGCAAGAAGGTATATTGTAGCCAATCTCGCATGAGAGAGCCACAAGTTTTGGCTCTCTTTTTTTTGTGTTAAGTCATGAAAAAATCATCAAAAATTGTGACTTTGAATAAAATTAAATACCACAACATATAGTGGTATTATGTGTTAACACCACAATATTTAGTATTTAAGGCGTATTTTTAGTATCATTGTGCATGCCAATGAATTTCGCAGATTCTGATAAAACATAGATAAATAGCGGACAAAAAAAATATATTTTTGTAGGAAGTCACAAATATTGCTAAAACGAGTAAAAAGTTGGCCAGAGGAATTGACTTTTGATACTCAGCAAATTAAAATAAATAATGTGCCAACAGGTTCCAAAGGTGGAAAAGGAATTCCTTGGGCAAGAATATTTTACTAATCTAGATAAGGAGAACGAAATGATAAGAATCATCAAAAAGAAAGGGTCTCTAGAGGACTTCGATGCCGAAAAAATAAAGACAGCCATCACCAAAAGCGCACAAAGAGTAATGGTGAAATTGACTGACGAGCAGAAAGAACAAGTGGTCAGGGAAATTTTGTCCAATATCAAGGACGACACAGATATCCCCATTCTCACCATGCACAACTTGGTCGAGACGGCTCTAGATAAAGTAGACGAGAGGGTGGCAAAAAGTTATAGGGAATACAGAGACAACAAGGCGTCCTTTGCTAGAATGCTGGACAAGGTGTATAACAAGAAACTTGGGCTTAACTTCATCGGCGATAGGAGCAATGCCAACGCAGATAGTGCCATCATCACCACTCAAAGAGCCATAGTATACAACGAACTCAATAGCGAACTATACAAGAAATTCTTCCTAACTACTGAGGAAGAAAAGGCTATGAGTGAAGGCTACATATACATTCACGACAGAGGAAGCAGGCTAGACACGTTCAACTGTTGTCTTGCTGATGTGAAGAACATATTAACTGGCGGATTTGAGATGGGCAACCTGCACTACAATGAGCCAAAGACTCTCGATGTGGCATTCGACCTCATAGGCGATATCATAATGAACATGGCCTCATGTCAATATGGCGGATACACCATATCTGAGATAGACAAACTGCTCGCTCCTTATGCCGAGAAGAGTTATATCAAATATTATGACGAATATATATCCATAGCTGGTGACGCAAAGTCCTCCGCTGATGAAAATCTATTGAAATCCCTTGCAGATGAGTATGCTATGAAGAAGATTACTCGTGACTTCGAGCAAGGTTGGCAGGGACTGGAGATGAAACTGAATAGCGTGGGCTCCAGTCGTGGAGACTATCCTTTCACAGCCGTATCATTTGGGCTGGGGACGGGGAAATTCGAGACTCTCTGCTCCAGCATTGCTATGAAGGTGAGGAAAGGCGGACAAGGTGCGGACGGATTCAAACATCCTGTGCTTTTCCCCAAGCTGTCTCTACTCTATGACAAAGATTTGCATGGCGAGGGGAAAGAACTTGAGTGGCTGTTCCTTGAGGCCATAGATTGCTCCTCCAAGGCCATGTATCCAGACTACATCTCTTGCACAGGTGACGGATATTGCGGTGATATATACAAGAAATATAAGAAAACCATCTCTCGTATGGGCTGTCGTGCCACTCTTGCCCCATGGTATGAGAGAGGTGGCTTTAGCCCAGCGGACGAAAATGATAGTCCTGTATTTGAGGGCAGAATGAATATGGGTGCCATAAGCATACACTTCCCCATGATTATCCAAAAGGCCAAGAATATCCACATGGAAGAGAGTGTCAAGCTCGGTCAAGACAAGGCAAGGAGTGTGGACGACATATTCTTCAGTGAACTGACATATTACTGCGAACTTATACGTGGGATACACAATAGGACTTTCGAATTTTTCTCCAAGAAAAAAGCGGGGACCAATCCTCTCGCCTTCTGCCAAGGCGGAATATATGGCGGGCATCTCAATCCAGAAGATATGCTCGGGAGAGAGTTTTTGAGACCAATGACGGCTACATTCGGCATCACCGCTCTCAATGAGACACAATATCTATATAATGGCAAATCTCTAGTAGAGGACAACTCTTTCGCACTGAGAATACTAGAATTCATGCATCAATACAAGATAAAATGCACCGCTGAGGACAAGATACTCTATGCCCTATACGCCACACCAGCCGAGAGCCTGTGCGGACTACAAGTGGAGCAATTTAGGAAGATGTTTGGCGAAGTGAAAGGCATGACTGACAAGCCATATACTTCCAATTCCTTCCACTGCGCAGTGTATGAAAAGATTACCCCTGCTCAAAAGCAAGATATAGAATACAAGATGTATCACTACTGCACAGGTGGCGCCATACAATACTGCAGATATCCACTTGGCTACAACATCGAGGCCATGATTAAAATGGTGAGACGTGCCATGGATATGGGTTTCTATGAAGGCGTCAACTTGCAACTAGACTACTGCGAGGACTGCGGACATCAATTCATAGATAGTGACACTTGCCCAAAGTGTGGCAGTGGCAATCTCACTAGAATAGAGAGAATGAATGGATATCTAGGCTACTCCAGAGTGAGAGGCAGGACCATGTATGCCGACCACAAACTAGCAGAATTCAAAGATAGGGTGAGTATGTAATGAACTATCACAATATTACTCATGACGACATGCTCAATGGTGACGGGCTGAGGGTGGTGCTGTTCGTCAGCGGTTGCTCCCTGTGTTGTCACAACTGCCAAAATCCGCAGACTTGGGACAAAGACAGCGGAATTCCCTTTGACGAAGATGCCAAAAGTGAGATTTTTAGCGAACTTGACAAGGACTATATAAGTGGCATAACCTTCACTGGCGGACACCCCCTTGAACACTACAATCTAGACGCTTGCACTTCTCTTGCAAGGGAGATAAAAGAGAAATATCCCTCCAAAACCATATGGCTATACACTGGTCTAGTATACGAGAATGTGCAGAACCTAGATATAATGAACTATGTCGATGTGGTGGTGGACGGAGCGTATGTAGACGGACTAAGAGACATCTCTCTAAAGTGGCGTGGCTCCTCTAACCAAAGAGTTATTGATGTAAAAAAGACCAAAGAAAGAGGCGATATAGTCCTGCACTGCGACTAAAAATATTCTATGTGTAAAAAAACTGCAGACTTGTATAAAATCTGCAGTTTTTCTTATTTTATATATAATAATTCACTGACAATGCGACAGCCAGAGCGCCTGAGCCGATGTGACAGGCGACACTGAGAGAAAGAGGATCCACAAAATGAAGAGGAATATTGGGGAAAGATTTTTGTATCTCTTCTCTAACTTTTTCTATCTTATCCTTTGAATTGGTGTGTGCCAAGGAGATGACCAGTCTGCCCTTTTCCATATCTTCGGCAAATTTACTCTCTATCTCCTGCTTCAACTTTTGAATAATCTTTCTCTTTCCCTGCTCTATAGTGAAAGCTACAGCAAATTTCTCGAATGCTCCTCCATTGGAGAAAAGAATGGGTTTGAGTTTGAACATATCTCCCAAAAGGGCACTAGCAGAGGAGATTCTGCCCCCCTTTTTGAGATATTTTAGAGTGTCCAGCATTATGTATATGCTATTCTTTTCCCCAGTATTTTCTAGGTGAGTTTTTATCTCCTCGGCACTCTTTCCACTCTCTATCATAGACAGAGCCTCCATGACACTCTCCCTCTGCGTGACGGAGATGCGTCTATTATTCACCACTTGCACATGACCGGAGAACTTTTCAGCATACTTTATGGCATTCTCACATGTGGCGGACAGCCCACTAGACATGGGGATATACACTACATCTTCATAATCCTTAAGTAGAGTGGAGAACAACTCTTCTAAATAATTCTGCGAAGGCTGAGAGGTCATAACTTCTGTGTTTATATTGAGTTTGTCGTAAAATTCCTCTTGACTTATGGATATATCCTCGAGATACTCCTCTCCGTCAATGGTGAATGGCATAGGGATGACCACTATTCCCATTTTCCCCGCTTCGTCTTGTGTTATTCCACTATTTGAATCTGTGACGACTGCTATCTTTGACATAAACTATCCCTCTCGATAAAATAATTTTATAAGAGTATAACAAAAATTATGACAAAAAACAATATTTTTTGACAAAAAAGGTTAGTCTAATATTAGCCTGCATCGAGCAATATTTTTACTTTTAGATTTTATATCGAATATATCCTCATCTCCCTTGCTTGACTTGTATATATCCAGACTTTCTCCCTCCATGCTCTGCGATATGTATGAGATGTCAAATCGCCTCACCCTTCTCTTGAGATTCTGCGCAGAGTAGGTATTGAGTATAAATCTTATGTATTCCACATTATTGACATGACCGCAGTAGTCTATAGCAGTGGACGGGACGATGATATTAGAGATAAGTCGAGGATTGTCTATCATGCTAGGACGAATGAAATTCATATTCGCAATAACGGGACTAGGCACAAAGTCCTCTCCCAAAAATGTGGAATCTATCCTTTTAAGACGAAAAGTGGCAAGGTCCACTAGACATATCTCCGTCTTGGACTGCACCGCTATATCCCCATTTACATCTTTGAGAACAGTATCCACGACAATTTTGGCAGAAGTATTCTCGGTGATAGCACAACTCACCTCAAAGTCCTCGTCCCATCGAAGATGGCGGACGAACTGCACACTATTCTTGGTGAACACCCAGATTGTGTTATACTTCGTCTTGAGAGTTATCTCATCAATATCTAAAGATTTGAAATATTCGCAAATGCTATCCTCTATTATCTGCACCGCACCTATAAGAGACATCTCTGTATTGGCTCCAGCGCGTGATGTGTATGTAGTTTGCCTCTTTGTGTAAATCACCTCACCCTCCATAAAAAACATTTAGTAAAAATCAACAAAAAAGTGATAAAAATTATTCACGAGAATATATATTTATCACTTAATCTATTTTGTGTTTTAGAAAATCTTGAAAACTATGATAGAATAACAAGCGAGTGCACACACAGCCAATATGCAGAATGGAATGAATATAATAAGAGACCTCTTGCTAGCGAACGCCATGCCACAGACTGTGAGTGTGATAATGACGGCATAATCCTTGATGCCAGTGAGCGTGACACCGAAGTCTCCTAGGAAGTGAATGGGCATAGCGTCATTGAGATATAACAGTCCGAGAATGACTATAGTCAGGAAAGCCATTATCTCCCCTATGACAGAAAACACCTTAGAAAATCTACCTAAAACCAGCATATTTTTTTCTCCTTTTCTATACTTATAATACAAATATAATATTACTTTTCACGAAATTTTGCAAACAAAAATTTGATTACTTCTGCATAAGAGATACGACTCTGTCTATCCTTCTGTCTATCTCTTCTCTGCCAAGGAGCCTCATGATGTAGTATAGGTCGGGAGTATTGGCGAGGGTGGTCAGTGCTATTCGAATGACACTAGAGACGTCTGCCACACTTCCCTTAAAGCCATCTGGATTTTGCCTATATTCCTTCATGTTCTCACAGTAGCCGAATGGTGCGCAGAGAGATTTTATTTTGCCAAACCAAGTGTCTTTGTCGTCCTCTAGGTCGTAGGTTGACTTGTATTTCTTAAGAATGTCCACCACATCACCTTTGACATTCTCAGGGAATGGATATGCTTCCAGCGAGCAGTCAAGTGGAAAGAATATGTAGGAATATAGTCCCTTTATCTCGCTCATCTTGGCTATATCTTTCCTTACATTTTTTACGCCCACTCTGTCTATGCTAAATAGCCTAATGAGGAAGTCCTCTCTGTCCTTTATTTGAGCATAGAAGTCTTTATCATAGTCCTTCGCCCAGAGTATGAAATCTCTTGCCAACCTCTCTGGAGGGAATGTGCCGATGACCCCTCTTGACACATTGTCCAATTTGTCAAAATCAAACATGGGATTGTTGCTCCCTATCTTCTTGATAGAAAATGGGAAAAGGGAGATGTCGTCATTATGATGTGTCTCTCTCCATACTTCAAAGTCGCTGTTAAGAAGCCCCATGACATATTCCTTGACGCTCTCCACAGGATAGCCCTGCTCGATGTAAAATCTCACATCTGCCTCGGGATCCTTGCGCTTGGAGAGTTTTCTCTTCTTGCCGTCCTCTATCTTGCTGATAACTGGTGTATGTGCATACTTGGGGGCTTTAAGACCTAATGCCGAGAAAATCTCAAGGTGTGCCGACACACTGGGATACCACTCCTCTCCCCTCACCACTATAGTGGTGTGCATGAGAGTATCGTCCACCACATGAGCGAGAGCATAAGGCGGAATGCCATTGCTCTTGAGCAATACTACGTCTTTGCCGTTCTCTCTAATGGTGCGCTTACCCTTGATTAAATCTACGAATTCATGCTCGATAGAGGTGTCGCCCTTGGATAAAAGTTTGAGAGCCCAACTCTTGCCCTGCCTGACATTCTCCTCTATCTCCTCGTAAGAAAGGTTCCTACACGCCTCGTCATGCTCAGTTATGGTGTCGAGAGACATGAGGTCTTTCTCTCTCCTCTCCAAAATATCTTGCTTGCTCTCACTAGCCGCACAAAAGCAAGGGAAGGCTCTACCCATTTTCACAAGGTGTTTAGCAAACACTCTATAAATATGTCTCCTGTGGCTCTGGACATAGTCGCCATAGTCTCCCACTTGTGGCTGGCTGTCCCCTCTATATCCCTCATCTGGCTGGACATCATAGTAGCACAGCATGTCGTATGCCACATCACCTGCGCCAGAGATGTATCTGCGCTGGTCAGTGTCCTCCAGCCTGAGATAAAACACACCGCCAGTTCTTTCTGCGGTGATTTTGCTTATCATGGCACTATACAGATGCCCAATGTGTAGAAATCCCGTAGGGCTGGGGCCTAGCCTAGTGACTTGCGCACCCTCGGGAAGATTTCTTTTGGGATACAATGCCAAAATATCTTCAATACTCTCCTTTACATCGGGGAAAAGGAGATTAGACAATTTATCATAATCCATATCTTTCACTACCTATTATTATCTATGATACCACTAAATACGACATATGCTCCATGGCGGACATCAGTGCGGAATAACTCCCCTGCATGAAGTCGAACACTACACTAAATCTTGACCTATCCATACTGGATATTCTATCAAGGTATGCCTCTCTGGCGCTCTCTGTATCGAATGAGAGATATGTGGGCATATCTATCAGGCTTTTAGCATAGACGAAAGTGGAATAATTTTTCCTTATCATATTCTCCTTGCTTCTGACATTCTTCAATATATCAAGCATGTCAGTAGAAGAGACAGAAGAAAGTGAGTCCGCCAAGTTATCGGTATTTTTAAGGCGGGAGATGATGGGGCTAAGGATAGACTTGCACTCATTGGTATAGACAGATTTTTCCAGCCAGCCAGTCATGTCACCGAAAGGATTGTAGTAGACATAATTTATCACCTCATAACCGAATGACACACGTGACGACAAGCAAACGAGATACCACAGATAGTCATTGAACTTATATCCCAAAGAGGAAAGTGACGTCACTGAGGACAGGTCAAAGCCTATTCTATCGAAATATATGTCAGCAAAATAGAAGTTGAGGTTGTATAGTCTGTCTATTGCCAAGTTATAGCACTTCACCACCTCTTTATATCTCAATTCCCCCTCACTGCTCTCGTAGATATATATTTCTCTACTTAGTGCATCTAGTGCGGACTTAACATCTACCAGTCTACCATTCAGCACACTTTTCTGTTCGTTGGTGAAAATGTCAAAACATTCACTAGTCGAGCCGTTTCGCTTAAAATAACTAAAGAACAGCCCTGATGACATCTGCAAGAAGGGCTCATAGACTGAGGTGAGGACATAACTTTTGTCCTTATCCACGCTCACTGACGGGTCTCTCACTTTGTCAATGTCTATATTTATCTCAATATATCCTTGGGAGTCGGCATAATTAGTCGTTATACTGCTCGCAGTAGATGCCACTCGGCTGGAAGAATCTTCTCCCCTTTGACAGCCTACAAGGGAAACGGTGGATATGGATAGCAGAATGGCGAAAACGATGCAAATAATTCTTTTCTTCATCTCTCCCTCCTACACCAATATATTGTTGTCGATGAATGATTTTACCCTTATGGCTCTCACCCTATCCTCTACAGACAGAGTGTCTAGATATGCGGTATAATCATTCACCAATCTATACAAATCTACATTGCTGGCATCGCTGACGAAGCCCACAAGAGATGGGTTGACGAGCAAGTCTGCATCTTTGTAGGCATCGAACCTTAACACTTTGCCATATTCTCTCACTGCAACGGAAGTATCTACCTCTCCGCCACCTACGAAAATGTCATAAAGGGCTCTATCTGCAAAGTAAACCCTAAGTTCAAGAAGAATCTCAGAAAAGGTTCTCTCATATGTCATAGAGTGTGTGCGGACAAAACTGCTAAGCGTCCTAAAAAACTCGCTACCCTTGAGATAAGTGGCATAATAACTTTGCACCAAGTCGTTCTCCTTGGCGTTGACATTGAACATCTCCACATCTCCCCACACATGAGATGCTGGGTCCCCTTCGTCCTCATAAATCTCCTTTAAGAGAGCGATGTAGACGTTATATTTTTCCCTAGCATTACTGAATTCATCTTGATAAGCCTTGTATGATTTATTAAGCGAGGACTGCTCTGCCTTGGTGAGCCCTCCCTCTATGGAGAGATAATCTACATAATAATTTATCCCGACATTGACTGTGTCCACCGTATTTGTGAGGAAAATGGCTCTGTCATCTCTCTCAAATGTCGCCGAACCGCTATTAGAGGTAAATCTCCTCACGAATCTATCTATATTTATAGCGAAGTGTTCATAGGGAGCGGAGTCTTGAGATGCAGAAATGTAGGCATAAGAGTTGTATGCCACATTCACATTGCTAGTCAGGACAACAGCCACGAAAGCAATGACCGACACAAAACTCAGCACCAATATTATTCTCAAAAACACTGTGAAAAAGTTTTTCATACTACATAAATTTTATCATTACACAATCTTTATGTCAAGAAAGAATATTACTCACCTATAGATTCAAGAAAGTCCATGAGCTTCTGCACAGACTCATGCGAAAGAGAATTGAGATATTTCACTATACGCTTAGTTTCGCATGGATAAACCACATTTTCATCAAAGAACTCCGACATAGTCAATCCAAAATAATCGCAGAAATTTATCAAAAAATCTACAGAGGGACTCATTCTCCCCATCTCGAGTTGATTGACATATTCGCTAGACATTCCAAGATTTAGGCTCAAACTCCTCGCAGACATATTGTGAGCATACCTTATGGCACTCACCCTATCTTTAATAAAATCTCTATCCATCATACATATTCTACAACAGCATAACAAAATAAATACATAGAAATATTATGTATTTGCTTGACATACATATTCACATTATGTAAAATACCTATAATTCAATATTATTTTGAAGGAAAAAGGAGATTTCAAATGAAACGAAAAAGAAAACTTTTTAGTAGCATAGCATTCGTTCTATCCTTAGTTATGCTGGCGGTGAGTGGGGCGATATTCGTCCACACAGCCACACAGCAGAGCGCATCGACGTCACTATCTGTGACATTCA
>CAMYXB010000020.1 GCA_947303145.1 uncultured Clostridia bacterium
AATATGTGCAAGCACTTTTTTGCACATATATTTCAAAAATATGTGCAAGCGGTTTTGCACATAATATTCATAAAGGCGATAATAGATGCAGGGCAATACGCAGACTTTGAGTAAAAAATGTAAGGAACTGGAGGAGAAATATCTCACTCCCATTTCTATCAACAGCAATATTTTGAGGACTCGCAAGAATTCTCCTAGGCGCAAGACACCTTTCAGACGTTTTGTGACCATTTTTCTTGACGTCCTTTGCACCCTGCTCATTCTTTTGGCTATAGTGATGTGCTTTGATACAGCCGTCAGTTATGCAGACGGCGTGGCGCCCTCTTTCCTCGGCTATAGCAATATGCGTGTGGTCTCCGGCAGTATGACTTGGAGTGGTTTCAAGGTGAATGATGTGGTGGTCATCAGGGCAGTCAACCCTCGCACGCTCAAGGGCGGAGATTATAGAGTGGGCGACATGATAGCCTTTTACGATTATTCCGGCTACGACAGCCGTTTCGACCCCTCCACTGCACATTTGCTCACTGAAGAGGAGTATTCCCCTCGTGTGCAGTATGACTACAACCCTGCACTCCTGTTGGGCTTCAGGAATGAGACCATGAAACAAGCCGCCAAGGCCAATTCTCGCATCATTTTCCACCATATCAAAGATATTTATGTAGACGCCAGCGGTGAATATTGGTTCAAAACCTATGGCTCCAGCAACGCCGACCCCATTAGAGTGGACGAGGGCGACACTGCCGAGACTCATGAGCAGAAGGAGATAGGCAGTGCCATCACCATGGGGCTGGACTCATGGTATGTGCATGAATCTCTCGTCGTGGGTGTCTATGACGGCTCCTTTTTCTCTGGCGTAGTCTCCGCTGTAGTGGACGGCATTTCCGCCAGCGGTGGCATTATCCTCATGCTTATCCCCATTCTGCTTATCGCTGTCGTGCTTATCAAGAATTCCATAAGAGACATTCAACTGGCGAAATTGGAGATGGCTATAGTAGAGGAGAAAGTGCCCCTCACTGATGACATCTGCATAGCCAATGGCGTGGGCTACCGCATGGACCTTGAGACCAAACTCAAAGTGCTGGCTCAAGCCGATGAGAGCGAGTGGACTAGATATGTCTCACTCCTCTGGCAACAGAACAAAGTCCCGCCCGCAGTCCTAGATTATCACACAGCACGCACCACACTCCTTGCCCCCATTGTCAAGAAACTATACATCAACAGAGAGTGCGAAAGACGCATGAAAGAAGGCGAAAACCCCACCTCCGTCACCGAATATTATATAAAAGAAACATCACTTATCAATGACGAAGAGGACAGGCTCTATCGCGCCCTAAAGCGCCTTCCACAACTTTTCACGACCTCAGATGTCTCCCGCCTCATGCAATGAGAAAAAATATATTTCTTTGTGTGCGAAGCAAGTCCCCTTGCCTTCTTCCTGCTTTTTCTTTCTTTAGCATAAAGAAGGAGAATAATTCACTATTGACTAACACCTCTTTGTTTGATAAAATATAATCAATAAAACGGAGTCAGTTATGTCACATAAACATAAGAAAACCAATCAATCCCGCAAAAACTTTGTCAAGAGCAACACCTCTTCTGATTTTGCACTCAGGCCGAAAGACTTGGAAGATTTCAATGATAAGGCATACAACCTCTATAGCAACGAGTTCTTCCCCGGCTCAACTTATATGACCTTGTCTTTTTATGACGAGGACAAGGTTAAAGAAGAGGGCTATGAGTCCTTTTACAAGCCCATTTTGCACTATATGTGGCGCACCGATCCTAATAACTGGGAGAGGATGCTTGCCTCTTTGAAGAAATATTGGGCGAAGTTTTTCCCCACCAACCCCAATATGAATCTTGGCATAAAAAGTGACTATACGTTTGATTCCTTCAAGCAAAAGTTCCTCACTACTCAAACTAGGCGCTGTGACAATGGCTACAAAGGCGAACTCTTCCGCTATGCCTTTTCTAGTGATTATATCAGGACTCTCGCCACTGCGGAGAAAGTGGGGCTATATCACTACGAGACACCCAAAACTGCCAAGAAGAGACGCCTCGTGGATGTGGTGGGGCTCAATGTAGATGGTGAGACGCTTATTGGTGAGATAGAGACAGTGTTCGGCAGGAAGTCCAAACTCGCCCCAACCGAGTCTGGCAGTGTGAAATTCACACTTTACTATCAAGGCAACCCCGACATTCCCATAGAGATTATGCGTGACGATTTTAGGATGACTGGCACCTCTCATGGCAATAAAATTGACGAGAATTACCACCTCATCATAGACAAACGCGTGCCACACAAGACCAAATATACCCATAGACATTATCTAAACGATACTATTCAACTCGCTTTTTCCAATTTCAATCAATCTATCAACGTAGAGCCCACCCCAGTCAACAAGAATGGCAAGGGCGAAAAATATTACTCTAACATACTCGATGTGAGGCAAGATACGATAAGCACTATAGGTTATAATGATAAAGTCATGGACGAGAGGTTTTTGCAGTCGAAGTGTATTAAGAAGATTATAGATAATAGCCTTCATTCCACATCTAAGAGCAAGAGGGGCAAAATCATTACCACAGAAGAAATACGTGAGTGTCAAGATAAATATAACAAAGCCATCTCGAGCATAGAGGCGAAAGACCATCTAGACATTGTCGTGGAGCAGAGTGAACAATCTAAACAAAGATTCAATATCCGCAAACTCTATCGTATGCTTAAAAACTCTCAGCTCGTTCTAAAGTTTGTCGATTATTTCGTCCGGCCCGCACAAAACGCAAAATTGTCCGGCACGTCTTTCACCACACAACGTCCCGCTCTGGCCTATGCCTCGCCTAGCAATATGATAAATGCCACAAATGTCGAGACAGCAGAGGAGACATCGCTCACTTTATAAAAAAGGAGACATACTATGAAAAAAGAGGAACTTACAAAAGCACTATCCACAGTCTTTGATATAGATGAGATGGAGGACAGACTAGTCATCCACAACTTGTTCTTCTGCTCAGCAGACGACAGTGAGGATATGCCCATTATCTTGGTATCTCATGAAGGAAAAGACTATCTTACAGACAACTGCCAGACCTACGAAAAATTGGAGGAGAAGGGCATAATTATAGATAGCGAACAAAATGCACCATTACTTGATAAAATCCTCTCTTATTCACTTGTGTCATTTGATAGTGAGAGCAAGGAGTTTTACATCGAAGTCAGCGACTCTACTCAAATCGCCAGCTTTGTCTGTCGCCTTTTGCAGACCATAGTTGTCGCTGGTTCTGTTGATTTATTTGTTAAATAAAAATTTTAATTTTTGCAAAAAAATATTTAAAAAAGATGAAAAAAAACGCATTTTTTCACCTTTTTTTATAAATTTTTTATAAATTTCCTATTATTTATCCATCATTGGCATATCTGAAGATGTGAGATTTATTTTCAAACTTTTCATCACTGATGTCTCCTCATTAGTGAGAATGTGAGTGGAATGAGCGTCACATAAGTTGAGGTCAAGAAGTCTCCCTAAGGCGCTATTGGCTATGGGGAGCGTCTTGGCACAAAGTGAAAGGGCAAGCAATACATCTCTTATGGATAGAAGTGGAGACTCATAGGAGAGAATGTTTTTCTTGAGATTGATTATGGGCTCGAGAATAGAATTTGTTAGGAGTTCGAATCTGTCGTCTATACCAGCCAATTTTTTGAGTGCATTGAGCAGACTACTGGCACTGGCTGTGAGTAGAGCAGTCTGTCTGCCACACACCACACAGCCATCACCCAGTTCAATCGCCACACTGGGCGAACGAGTCACTATATATTTTTCTTCAGCAGGGCGGACGCTTTTTCTATCATAAATGGTGAGGGAGAGTTCGTTCATTAGTAGTTTTATTCTCTCCGAGACCAGTTTGTCTGCCTTTCCCGTCTTGACATCTACCTTGGCTTTAAGATATCTTCTTATTATCTCTTGCTTAGCAGAATATCTGGCGAGGTCGTCATCTGTGATGCAACTGGCTATGTTATTTATACCCATATCTGTAGGAGACTTGTATATATCATAACCGGCAATTTTGTGAAGAATATTTTTTAGGACAGGGAACGCCTGCAAGTCTCTGTTATAACTTACAGCAATCGTGCCATAACTATCGAAATGATAGGAGTCTATCTGATTGACGTCCTCTAAATCGGCAGTGGCTGCCTCATAAGCCACGTTGATAGGGTGTTTGATAGAGAGGTTATATACAGGGAATTTCTCAAACTTGGCATATCCTGCCCTTATTCCTCTCTTGTGCTCGTGATATAGTTGTGATAGGCAAGTGGCCATTTTCCCACTGCCCGGCCCGGGTGCAGTGATAACCACCAGAGGTCTTGAAGTGCGGATATACTCATTCTTGCCATAACCCTCCTCACTCACTATCGTGTCGACATCTATGGGATAACCTTTTGTGAAATAATGAGTGTAGACCACCTCACCCTTTTTCTGTAAGTGCTCCTTAAATGCTATGGCTTGAGGTTGATTCTCGAACAACGTTATCACCACTCCGCTCACCATCAAACCTCTTTCTCTGAAGCACGCCATGAGCCTTTCCACTTCCATCTCATATGTGATGCCATAGTCCGCTCTTATCTTGTCGCCTTGTATATCACCGGCATTGACTACTAGTATTATCTCGCACTCATCACGAAATTTATCGAGAAGTTTCATTTGAACATCGCTTTCGAATCCGGGCAGAACTCTAGCGGCGTGGAAGTCATCGAGCAGTTTTCCTCCGAATTCCATGTATAATTTGTTGTCGAATTTCTCCATTTTTTCTCTTATCTCTTTTTCTTGGAGAGCGAGATATTTCTTACTATCAAAGCAAATTTTTCGATTTTTTTCCATTTTTACTCACTTTTTATGCAAATTTTTCGATTTTTTTAGAAAAAAACACAATTTTTCTATTCCAAATATTGTATCACGAAATATCATTTCCTCAAAATACTTTTTTATTAGAATAAAACATTTTAATAGAGAGACAATATACTAAGGAGGTGAAACAGATGAGTCAGTCATATAAGCCGGGCGAAGAGGCTCCCAGCGCAGGGAACTATTTAGCCTATGATAAAAATGGGCATTGTGGCGGTTCTTGTTATCTTGAAAAGGGACAGAGATTCCCAGCCACACAAAATTCTGGCAGTTATTATATAAAAGAAGAGGAATAAGGATAAATACTTCTCGTATAAAAACTTTTTGTATAAAATCTGTTAAATTACACATGCTAGAATTAGCCTATAGATATGGCAAAAGTGACTTTCTTTAACAGTCAACCCTGCCATTTTAGGCTTTGACAAAAAAGGCCAAACAAAATCTTGTTTGGCTTTTTGTCATTTATAGCAAATTCTTTATATCTTTTTCGATAGTTTTGGGTTCAGTTGTCGGGGCGTATCTATTGACTACATTTCCCTCTCTGTCTACTAGGAATTTGGTGAAATTCCATTTGATATTGGTGCCCATCACCCCATGCTTTTGTTGCTTGAGATATTTATACAATGGCTCCTCATCTTTGCCATTCACTTTAATTTTGGCGAATTGGTCGAACTGGGTGTTATAGTTTAGTGTGCAGAACTCATGTATATCTTGGTCGCTCCCAGGTGCCTGATGCATGAATTGATTGCAAGGGAAGTCCAGTATCTCCAGCCCTTCGCTATTATATTTCTCATACAACTCCTCCAGCCCCTCGTATTGAGGTGTGAAGCCACAGCGAGTGGCGGTGTTGACGATGAGCATCACCTTTCCTTTAAGATTAGATAGAGAAAAGTCCTCTCCGTTCCTTTTTTTTACTGTAAAATCGTAAATATTCATTTTGTCTCCTTTAGTGAAAGTGTGTCACATTTCACTACTTTGCCTATTCTAGCACATTTATTTTTTTTTGTAAAACCTTTTATTCATTTTATCATTTTTACAAGTTTTCATTAAATTCTTGAAAAAATGCAAAAAAAAACCGCATTTTTTATAGTTTTTTTGTGTTTTTTTGAAAAATTTTTAAAAAATTATTTTTTTTCTTTAAATTATTGACATTGTTAAAAACATTTGTCGGGAGAGGATAAAATTGCTATAATTATTATGTTATAATCGCTCATAATATAAATATCACAATTGAATGAAAATTTTTGGAGGTAGAGATGGACGTATCTATGATAGGAACTATTGCACTAGTAGTGATAGCGGTGTGGCTTGCCCTGTCACTTCTTTTGGGCTTTATTAGGGGTTTTAAGAAATCTTTTGTCAGGCTTGTGTGGCTAGCGGTGACGGCTGTGGTGGTGTTCTTCATCACGCCTCTCATCGCTAGGACGCTCAACTCCATCGACATCTCGAGTTTTGGGCTCAATATTATGGGGCCAGTGCATCACCTCAGTGATATTGGTGTGAATATGATCAACTCCATGAATCTTGAGGAGGCCATGGCCAGTAGCCCCGCCCTTCAGGAATTCATAGCCAATCTCCCCACCATGATACTCAATGTCATCATATTCGTCCTGCTCTTTTGGGTTCTCAAGATTTTATTCTATCCGCTGTTCTTGTTCGTTTACTCCAGAGTGTTCGACAAGAAGAAGAGGCAGGAGAGATTGTATAAGAAGCGTGTCAAGGAACTGAAGAAGAAGGGCATGCCTTTGACTGATGACGAGGCGCCCGCTCCAGTTAAGTCTAGCAAACTGCGCCTGCTTGGAGGTCTTATAGGTATGGCTTGTTGCCTCGTTGTTATGGCTGTGACATTGTCTCCTGTAATGGGCGCCACCGCCATGTATGAGACCGTCAATCAAAATGTCACCATCGAAAAAAATGGCGAGACTGTGCCATATCTCTCCACTATACTTAATGAGAATATACAAGGATACATAGATGCCTATGAGAATTCTGTTGCTAGGAAGATTCTTACATATACTGGAGTAGATATGACTGGGAACATGGCTTTCGGCAATCTCGCCGTAGTCAATGTCGGTGGAAAGAAGATAAAACTTGTTGATGAGGTGAAAAGTGCCTCCACCATGTATAACAAAGGGCTCAAGATTTATTCCTACGCAAAGGATAGGGAAAATCTCACATACAATGATATAGATGAGATATTGAGTCTAGCCGAGAGTATGCTAGAGAGCATGGACAAGTCTCAAGCCATATACATTCTAGGTGGAGAATTGTCTAATTTTGCCATAGATAAATATGTAGCAGCCAAGGTGAACGAAGATAGTTATAGATTTGAGTTCGCGGGTGGAGATTACACAGAAGTAGTCAGGACAGTTGTCAATGACTTGAAGGACAAGAACTATGGAATAAGAGATTATCAAGACCAACTTGTAGCGCTGCTTGACATCGCCAGCCTCATGAATAATGTCAGAGTCACTAAAGATGGGAACACCACTTCACTCATTGCCGAGGTGGCATCTAGCAGAATGAATGACCCGAAGGAGATATTGTCATTCCTCACAGACGGACTCTCCTCTTTCTCTCAATTTTCGCGTGAATTGGTGGGAGATATTCTCATAATAGACGTCATAGATTCCGTCTTGCCACAGATAACCAATTCTGCAATAGAGGCGGGATTTGATGCTCTTGGAGTGAGCGGATTTGTCGCAAAAGACGATCTTTCTGTGCAGAATATTCAAAATAGCCTAGAGGGAGTCATTGAGAATGGCCTCAAATTTTACAATATTTTCAAGGATAGCAACGGCCTCGCTTTTGGCGATAGCACTCGCACACACACTGCCCTTGGCAGTCTAGGCAAAATCATAGATATCCTAAGGAGCAATCTTTTAAGTGAGGCTAGTTATCTTCCTCAAGACACCTCTGATACCACCAATGGACTGGTCAATTTCCTGATAAACGAGGCAAATAATGCCACTTCTTCCTTCCTTGACCTATCCGCCATACTATCTAGTGTCAAGCAAATAACCAGTTTCCAGCAGGAACTCGAGTCTCTATCTGGAGTGTATAGTGTGGTGACCACGCTTCTTGCAGATGAGGACAATCCTTTGACTCTTGAGGCTCTTTTGGACAAGGATTACACAGCCATAAATGACGTGGCACAGCCGCTGGCGAATGTGATAGATGGGAATAATAGCAAGATTGTCACCAATAGGAACATAAGAGAATTATTTGATAAATTATTGACTAAACTTGCCAGTGAGGATAGCACCATAGAAGAATATATGGGCATAACCACCGTCTCTGGCAAAACAATCAAAAATATCGCCCTAGACAATATATATAACACACAGACGGGACAGACCAATATCAAGAAAGAGAATAACAAGTCCAACTGGGACAACGAGATAATATACACACTAGACATGGTTAGGAATCTCGTAGCCATGGGAGATTTCTCCTCGGCATCTAGCGAAGATGTCACCGCTTTTGGCGAAAGCATAGACAATGCCCTTGTCAATACCAAACTCGTTATCTCCAATGAGGTTATAAGAGCCTTCGTAGAAAAGACGTTGACAGATGTGCTGGCAGACAATGCTAAGTTAAATGAAATAATGAACATCGGCACAGATAGTCAGACTCCTCACCTCACCACAGTCAAGAGTGACCTATTAAGCAATATTTACAATCCAATCACAACGGGGAGTCAAGTCACATCATATAAGGACGAACTAGGCAGAATAATGGCTGTCTTATCTGGAGATTTCTCTTCAGACATGACTTTGGCACAAATGGGCGCCAAACTCGACACCATGGCATACAGCCAGATACTCACTAGGAGCATAGTCAAGAAAGTAGTCACTCATTATATGCTATCTACACTTGCCGACCAGTCAAGTGACATAAAGGACAAGATAACTGATGGCGTGAATATCATGGTGGCGAATATTGAGAATGAGACCTTAGTAGACGGCACATATCCCATAGTCTATGCTACAGAGTTCTCTCATATAGATGCCCTCATTAACACGATAACTGCCTCATATGCCACTGATAGTGCCAGATTCTCCGCAATAGGTGCGAGGTTCAACACCATTCTCGGCATAGCCGGAGCCACCAGTGCCCCAAGTAAAGTAATGACCAGACAGGCTCTCAACGCTATTATTGGAAAGTATATAGATAGTTATGTAGATTCCAGCACATTAGACACGAGTCTCAAAACCATTGTCAAGGATATGAAGGGAGCAGATAATGCCAACCTTATGAATATCCAAGATTACTCACTCGAGATGGGCTATCTCATAGAACTAGTCAAGGTGAAAGACCAGACTACGCTTGAGGGAATAGGCTCTGTGCTCGATAGTGTGACTAATTCACAGATACTCCCTGATACCATAGTCTCTGTCGTGGGATATTACTTCGACAAAGAGGTGGACAAACTCAGTGATGTCTCCATGGCTGCCGCCTTGAGACCTATCAAGAACAATCTGCCTGTGACAAGTTATGCAGTAGAACTAAAATACATAGATGACCTCATGCCCATTCTCAATGTATCTGGCGGAGCATCTATCAATTTTGTTCAACTTGGCTCTACGTTAGATGACATTCTAGCACCTGATGAGAGTGAACTTATTCTCCAATCCAATATCAATGATATTGTCACATATTTCTTCACCAATAATAGCAATATCACTGCCAATAGTGGACCTTTCACCACAGCCTTTGGCATGATACAGACCAAAGTGGTGGCGGATACACCTTATGATGCACACAAATATGAGACCATGATGACAGAGTTTAACAATATCACTCAGTCCCTTTCTAGTCTCAAAGGAGCCACGAATTATGGCTACAATGACTTTAAGTCTGACACAGTCATCGGCTCTACACTAGACACATACGCCGCCATGACTTATGCTTGTGACAAATTTATTGCCAAGCAAATGGCTAATGTCATTATAGGCGAACTCCTAGACGTCTGCAACCAGATGGAGCAAGATTATGGTAGAAATGATATAGTTAGTGCAGTGAACGATATTCTACAAAGTAGTGAGTTCGATTTCGCCAATTATGCCGAAAATGATACTTGGAGCAGTGACGTAGTAGATAGCGGATATTATGCTAGACTTATTTCTGCCATTCAAAATGCACTGCCCAACTTATCGTAAATGAATAAATAAATATTGTGAAAAAACTTTGACTTGGAAATCAAGTCAAAGTTTTTTCTAAAATATAATTGTATTGTGTAAGAATTAGAATTCACAATTTCTAGGTGTTCTAGGGAATGGCTGAACATCTCTTATATTCTGCATCCCTGTCACATACATGAGGAGTCTGTCGAATCCCAGTCCAAAGCCAGAGTGCTTCACACTGCCGAATTTCCTTAGATTGAGATACCACCAGTAGTCTTTTTCTTTCAGTCCTAGTTCGTTTATCCTAGAGAGAAGCACGTCATATCTCTCCTCTCTCTCGCTAGCACCGCATAGCTCACCTATGCCGGGGACGAGTAGGTCAGTGGCTTTCACAGTCTTGCCATCGTCATTCACTCTCATATAGAAAGCCTTGATTTCCTTAGGATAATTGTATACAAAGACAGGCTTGCCATAAATCTCTTGTGAGAGATACTTCTCATGTTCGCTCTGTAAGTCCGCTCCCCAATATGCCTTGAACTCGAATTCGTCATTGTGTTTCTCAAGTTCCATTATTGCCTCGTCATAGGTCACTCTGGCGAATTCGCTGTCTTTGACATTGGTGAGTTTATCTATCAGCCCTTTTTCTACGAAACTATCGAAGAATTTGAGTTCCTCCTCGCAATGCTCAAAGAGATAATTTATCACATATTTTATCATCTTCTCCATGACGTCCATGTCGTCAAATAGTTCGTAGAAAGCCATCTCTGGCTCTAGGTGCCAAAACTCATTGGCATGCTTGACTGTATTGCTGTTTTCCGCTCTAAATGTAGGGCCAAAAGTGTATGTCTTGCCCATAGATAGAGCGAATGCCTCGCCCTCCAGTTGCCCTGTGGGAGTGAGGAATACAGATTTGCCAAAGAGTTCGTCCTTAGGCTCCAGTTTCTTGCCTGAATAGATGTCTTGAGTGCTTACTCTAAACACCTCGCTTCCGCCTTCACAATCGGAAGAGGTGAGAATGGGGGCATGAAGATACACAAATCCTTCGTTGTGAAAAAACTCATTGAGAGCGAATGCAGCCTCGCTCCTCACTCTAAACACCGCATTAAAAAGATTGGTCCTTGGCCTAAGATATGCGTTCTCTCTCAAAAATTCTAGTGTGCTGCCCTTTTTCTGCAGAGGGTAGTCTGCTCCTGTGGGGGAGATAATCTGAACACTTTTAGCGTGCATCTCAAAGGGTTGCTTGTTCTCAGGTGTCATAACTATCTCACCCTCGCAGATGATGCTACTTCCGGTGTTCAGTCTAGCCACATCAGCATAGTTTTCTAAATTTTCTTCGAAAACCACCTGTAGTCCCTTGAATGTCGTGCCGTCATTGAGGTCGATGAAGCCGAACTTCTTGTTGTCGCGCACACTTCTCACCCAGCCTCCTACTCGCACCACCTTTCCAGCATACTCTGCCATATTTTTCTTCAATGTTCTTACGTCTGTCAGTTTCATGTCTTTTTTCCTATCCATATTATTTTGTTGCACGCATTTCTTTCGCACAATCAACTTTTATTATACCACTTATTTCCAATCTTTCAAAATACATTTTTTCGTGTGAGTGAAATCTCATATAAAAAGATAGACATCTAGTCTATCTTTAATTTATTTCACATATATATCCCTATACCTCATCACGACACTTGCTTTTTTTAATTAGCCATTTATATCATCTAAGTCGTCATTTACCGGTGCGGCGGGCATCCTAACTTTTCCTAACTCTATATAAAGTCACACCACCTGGATTGCCTTCCTGCACCTCATACCCATCAGCAAGATACTCATATACGTTCACACCATGAACTCCCCCAGATATAGTCAAGGTAGCCCCATTGCCGACATGAATTAACCCCAAAGTATAACTACTGTCCAAGCTTATTGTGACTGTTCCCCCTGTCATATATATGGCATAGTCCTCAAAAACATAATGACCATTTTCTACGGAGGAAGTGGCATAGCCACCAATGAGGTCCGTGTTAACCAATGCCACATATGCATTGTCACTGACCAATAATGTGCCATATATTCCACTAAAATTCACTTGTACATATCCCGTTCCCGAGACTTCTAGATCTCTAGCTACCTCGCTGTTATCCAGTGTGACATTCCCATCAGAGACAGATATATCACCCGATATTCTAACCCCAGTAAGTGTGACCTCCCCACCGGCGATTGATACATCACCAGTTATACTGTCAAAATTTTCAAGAGTGATTTCTCCCCCAGATATCGTCACACTTCCAGTGAGAGTGTCGATATCTCTAAGAATCACAGTCCCGCTATTGACCGTCACATTTCCTGTGACATTATGACCTTGTGCCTCAATAGTCACCTCAGCATTGTTTGTGACAACGATGTTGGCAGTCAGGTCTTCCATCAAATTCATTGTGGTGTTAGTAGAATAGGTGGTAGTGGGCAGTGGCTCTGCCTCTTCCACCTCGCTACTGCTCTCTATAGTCCAAGTGAAATCGGGGTTGAATGAGACGGGCAGGGTGAGGTCGTTCACTTCGAGCAAGATGTAGAAGTATTTTATCCCAGTTCCTGTGGCAAGAGTGTCGTCTCCACCTGCCACTATGAACACGTCTGTGAATACGGTGTCACTACTACTGGATAATGTGGTGTATTGATCTCCCAGTCCAGCAGATGAATTGGTGTAAAGTGACGAACTTGTGCCATATTTTACGGCTTTTAGATTGCTATTAGAGATATTATTTAGTGTGAGAGATACTTCTATGCCATAGGCGCCAGTTGTGGCTGTGTTGGTGAACTTGTATGTAAACAGCACATATTCCTTTTGACTGGTA
>CAMYXB010000021.1 GCA_947303145.1 uncultured Clostridia bacterium
ACTAGGGCGCATAGTTATCCCTAAAGAGATGAGACGAGTGCTGGGAATAAGGACTGGCAGTTCGGTAGAAATACTGGTGAGAGAAGACAGTGTGATATTGAGGAAATTCTCTGAATTGAACAATATTCTCTCCTCTGCACAGACTCTTATGGGAGAAATATATGAGCTGACTGGACAGCCCACCCTAGTAGGTGATGAGGACAAGATAATATCCTGCCTTGGAGTGAAAAGTAGGGAATATATAGGCAAGAGTTTTTCTTTGCCAGAGGACAAGACAAGGGGCAAGGCAAAATACATATTTTCTTTAGACGACATAGATGGTGTGGTCGACTATTTTCCGCTGACAATAGATGGCTTTAACTCTGGATATGTCTTTGTTTTATCTAGGGAAGGACTGGACAAAGATAAACACATGGCAGTGAGCACGTTATGCCATTTTTTCTCACGAATTATTAGATGAAGAGGCAGTCTTTTTTCGCTGGAGCAGTCATTTTGACTGTCAGCAGTGTCATTTCCAAGATAATTGGAGCCATATACAAGATTCCGCTCACACACCTACTTGGGCCACAGGGAATGGGGATATATTACATCATTTTCCCTGTGTATGCATTTTTGATTACTTTCGTATCCACTAGTTATACGCTTTCTGTCTCTCGCATGGTCTCCTCTGGTGTAGCAAAGGGCGACATGTATATGGCGAGGAAAACGCTCTATGCCAGTCTCTTTCTACTGACCATTATTGGCTTTATCTTATGCAGCGCCCTTATATTGCTCAGTAGAATGGTGGCGGATTTGCAAGGAGTGGAGAATGCTCACATCTGCTATCTTGCCATAGCGCCAGCCATAATAATGGTGGGTATGTCTAGTAGTTTCAAGGGATATTTTCAGGGATTGCAGAATATGACACCCTCTGCCATATCTCAAGTGCTGGAGCAGGTGGTCAAACTATCTGTAGGTTTTACCCTCGCCAGCATTCTTATGAGACATGGCTCCCTTAGAGGCACCATGGGGGCTATCATAGGCATAACCGTTGCCGAGGCGGTATCACTTGTTTTTTTTATCATATACTTTTTCATTTATCGCAGTAGGAATCCGCTCCCTAAAAGAAAAGAGAGCGAAAGACTAATATCTCTATCTTACACTATTTTCAAGAACACATTTCCATTCATACTTACGTCCATCATATCCCCCCTATCACTCATGATAGACTCTTTTCTCATAGTCAATATTTTAAGGAATATCGGCTTCGACAAATACTTTGCCACAGCGCTTTTAGGACTTAATGGGGGCGTGGTGTCTACACTAGTCAATCTGCCCACCACTCTGTCTAGTAGTATATGCATCACCATCATTCCATACATCACCTATTCACTCTCCAAGGGAGACTACCCCTCCGTCAGTGAAAAGGCCTCACTTGCTATCAAAGTGACCATGGCTATAGCCATTCCATGCAGTGTGGTGTTCCTACTATTCTCACCACACATCATATCTCTACTTTATTCCTCTGGCATGACAGGGGCAGAGAGCAATATATCTATCTCACTTCTAACTCTTGCCTCATTCAATGTCATATATATATCACTTCTTCAAATATCCACCGCACTTCTGCAAGCCATATCTCTGTCTTATGTGCCAGTCATCAGTCTGTCCTTATCTCTGGCTGTCAAGATTGTGCTAGAGGTGTCACTGGTGTCTATTGCTAATATAGGGATATACGGGGCAGTGCTTTCTGCTGGGATAAGTTATGCCATATCCGCCATTATATGCCTTGCTTATCTCATGCGACATATGAGCCTTTCCATTTCGCCATATCGGTCTATCATCGCCCCGCTTATCTCCAGCATCGCCATGTGTCTAGTCATTTTTGCCACCAGTCACATTTTGTCTGGCTTCATGTCACACAGCCTCATCATTTTGTCATCATTGTTTACAGGTGGCATGGTATATGTTGTCATGCTGCTCTTGACTAGGTCTTTCACAAAAGTAGAGATACAAAAAGTGTTTAGGAGAAAAGAGTTGAAGAAAGCATAAAAATATTTAACTTTATTTATTGAGACATTTGTGATAAACTATCCCTATGAAAATCAAAGATATTGAAACCAAGACAAATATATTCCTTGCTCCCATGGCTGGAGTCACCGACTTGCCGTTCAGGCGACTATGCAGTCGGCTCGGGGCAGGGCTGTGTTTTACAGAGATGATTAGTGTCAAAGCGCTCCTACATAATAGCGCAAAAACCCGCGAAATGCTGGCAAAATACGATGGAGAATACCCTGTAGCCGTCCAGTTGTTCGGCCATGAGCCGATGGATTTTTATAAAGTGATTTCCAGTGGCGTTTTAGACTCCTTTGATATGATAGATATTAACATGGGTTGCCCCGCACCCAAGATAGTTAAAAATGGCGATGGCAGCAGTCTGCTCAAGGACCTTGACACTGCTTGCAACATTATCTGTGCTTGTGTCAAGGCTACAGATAAGCCAGTGTCTGTGAAGTTTAGGAAGGGATTTTATCTACATGATGACATATCTGTCCGCTTCGCCAAGATGTGTCAGAGGGCAGGAGCGAGCATGATTACATATCACCCACGCACCAGAGAGCAGGGATTTTCTGGCAAGATAGATGTGGAGGACATAAGGCGAGTGAAAGAGGCTGTGTCCATTCCTGTGGTGGGCAACGGCGATGTGGTGGATAGGGAGAGTTATGAGAGAATGTCTAAGGTATGTGATGCTGTGATGATAGGCAGACGTGCTGTGGGACACCCTGAGATTTTCTCACTACTTACTGGCAAAGATGTGGATATGACTAAAAAGGAAATAGCGAGATTACACCTAGACTATCTCAAAGAATATACGAAAAGCGAGAGATATATAGTAGGCACTTTCAAGCGCCATGCGTTCAGTTATGTGGATAGTGTGGAAGATAGGAGACGAATAGCCATGGCAAGTAGTATCGAAGAGATAGAGAATATCTTATTTTCTTGACATTCTTCAATCACAATTTTTGGGGATAGGGCAGGATTTTTTTTGCAGGATAAATATGTGTGAGCATATACACGATTATCGCATATTATGTTTTATGCAAAGAATCCCCACATTACTCATTGTGCCATACAGCCCAGCCTCGCCCATATTTCCAAGTGAAGCGTTTTTTGCCCTTTTAGACAAGTTGTGCGCGCTAAATTTTGAGGGTATTGTATTCCCCTTTTACATAGACGGATATGTCAAAAGATATGCAGGCGTGTATATACTGCATGGTAGGATAAAAACATTTTTTGGTGAGAATTTTGCTAGCAATATTCTCAGGTTAGATATGCATAGTGGTGGGATAAACTTTCTCTTATTCCCCTACATTTTTTTGCCTAGAAAGCAGAGCGAGGATATATTTTTGATATGCCTTGATGACGATGAAAGCATGAAAGAGGGAAAAAATACACTCTTTATTCCTAAAATAACCACAGAAAAGGATATAAAAAGCATAGAAAAAAGCACGAAATTTTCAAAACTTTGCGGAAAGTGTAAAAAACACGTTAAAATTTGTATACAAACGCTCGAAAAATTGATAAAATAAATTTGATAAGGGAGCGAGAATATGAAAAGATTTATCAAAGATGTAGATGTAGAGAGCAAAAGGGTCTTGCTGAGACTAGACCTCAATGTGCCACTAGATGAGAGTGGACATATTACAGACATGACTAGGATTATGGAGAGTATGAGCACCATAAACTATCTGTGCGACCACCATGCCAAAGTCATCATTTGTTCACACCTAGGCAGACCTAAGGGAGAGGTTAATCTAAAGTATAGTCTTCGTCCTGTAGCAGAGGCTATGGCGAAGTTGTCCAAATATTCTGTGTCATTCTGTCCTGTCACCATTGGAGATGAGGCGAAACGCATGGTAGATGAGATGAAGGACGGAGATATAGTCATTCTTGAGAATGTGCGATTTGACGCAAGAGAAGAGGCTAATGATGAGACCTTTGCCAAAGGACTGGCATCTCTTGCAGATATTTATTGCCTAGACGCATTCGGCACAGCACATAGGAAGCACGCCTCCACATATGCTGTGGCAGACTTACTTCCCAGTTGTGTGGGCTTTTTAGTCAATAAGGAATTGAAGAGTGTGGAGAATATCCTCTGTCACCCAAGTAGGCCTCTCGTGGCTATCCTTGGCGGGAGCAAGGTAGAGGACAAACTCCCTGTTATAGAGAATCTCATGGACATAGCCGATGTCATATTGATAGGCGGAGCCATGTCATTCACATTCATCAAGGCAAGTGGCGGAAATGTGGGCAGTTCCATAGTAGATGAAGCCAGAATTGATGATGTGAAAAAATGGCTTAATATGGCAAGGGATAAGAATGTGCAGATAGTCCTGCCACTAGATTACGTATGCAATCATTCGCTAGATAGCGAGGACAAGCCAGTCACCATGCTTGCTGGAGATATAAAAGATGGCTATATGGGGCTGGATATTGGCAAAAAGACCATTAAACTATTCAAAAAATATATCAAAAAAGCCGGTTCTATAGTATGGAACGGCCCCATGGGAGTATTTGAAAAAGAAGAATATAGCCTAGGCACTAAAAAGATGGCCAAATTCGCCAGCAAGAGTCGTGCGTTTACATTCGTGGGAGGGGGAGACAGCGTGTCTGCAGTCATTGCCCTCAGGTGTTCCAAGAAAATCAATCACCTTTCCACAGGTGGCGGAGCCAGCCTCACGCTCCTTGGTGGCAAGAGCCTCGTATGTATAGACCACATAAACGAGGCTGCTGATGAATAAAAAATATATGCTCATCATTATGGACGGACTAGGCATGCCTAGGGACATACGTAGAAGTGCTGTGACAGACGTGACCACGCCCAATCTTCATATTCTATCAAGAGAATACCCCTCAACAGCACTATTCGCCAGCGAGGAGAAAGTGGGACTGCCCAGTGGACAAGCAGGCACTAGTGAAGTGGGACACATGACTATAGGTGCTGGCAGAGTGATATATCAACCACTGGTTAAGATAAACAAGGAAATAGAAAGTGGAGAATTTTTTGAAAATGAGACACTCATCGATGCCCTAAGATATGCCAAGGAAAATGGCAAAAAGGTGCATCTTTTGGGGCTAGTCAGTGATGGAGGGATACATTCTCACATAGAGCATCTTGTGGCACTTATCAAGATGTGCAGTAGTATGCACGTGTCGCCATATATTCACTTTATCTCAGACGGCAGAGACACTCCACCAAAGAGTGTGATAAAATATCTAGACGTTGTAAGTGGAGCGATAAAGGACAATAATTGTGGCACTCTCTCCACTCTCATTGGCAGATTTTATGCCCTAGATAGAGATAGGAACTACGATAGGAATAAACTTGCATATAAATTGTGGACTAATAGCGAAGGGAGAGTATATAGCGACTATCACACAGCAGTTGACGAGGCATACGCTAGGGGCGAAAGTGACGAGTTTATTACACCAGTAGTTTTAGATAATGGCAAGGGAAGGATAGAAAGAGGAGATGTGGTCATTTCATTCAACTTCCGCACAGATAGGGAAAGACAGACCATATTTGTCCTATCGCAAGAGAATGATTTAGATTACACAGAGGATTTAGGACTATATGTCGTCACCATGACGGAGTATTCGGATAGTTTTGACAATGTCCATGTGGCATACAAGGCGGACGGACTAGACAATATTTTGACTGAGGTGCTGTCAAGAGGGAAGTTTAGGCAACTCAAGGTGGCGGAGACGGAGAAGTTCGCCCACCTTACCACATTCTTCAATGCAGGCAGGCTCGAGGCTTATGACGGGGAAGACAGGATTATAGTCCATTCTCCTAAAATGGCAAGTTATGCCTCTTGTCCATATATGAAGGCGGAGGAGATAACCACCACAGTGCTGGACAAAATGGCAGATTATGACTTTATTGCAGTAAACTTCGCCAATAGTGACATGGTGGGACATTCGGGGGACTTCGAGGCGAGCAAAAGAGCCGTAGAAAAGGTAGATGAATGTGTGTATCGTCTAGTCAAGGCCATGATAGATATTGGCGGAGAGGGCATAGTGACCGCCGACCATGGCAATAGTGACATAATGGTGTATGAGGACGGCACTCCCTGCACATCTCACACCACTAATCTCGTGCCTTGTATAGTCTTTGGCGAAAGATACAGAGAGGTGAAATTGAGAGAGGGAGGTGCTCTTTGCGACATTGCCCCCACTCTGCTAGATATGATGGGCGAGCCCATTCCGCCAGATATGACTGGGAAATCTCTATTAAAATGAAAAGGAGTGAAGAAAATGAGAAAAAAATACGTTATAGCCAATTTTAAGATGAACAAACTGGACAGTGAGATAGAGGAATATCTCTCCACACTTATCCCGCTTACTGTGGCTGGCACCTCTCAAATAGTGCTGGCAGTGCCATCTGTGTCTATCAAGACAGCCAGCACTAAGTGCAAAGATACAAATATTATGATAAGTGCACAGAATGTGTCAGAGCATGACTTTGGCTCTTACACAGGCGAGAACAATGCCGAGATGATTAAGGCAGTGGGTGCCTCGGCCACTCTCGTGGGACATAGTGAGAGAAGAGGGGGGTATGGAGAGAATGACGACATAGCCAACAAGAAGATTCTCTGTGCTCTTAAAAGTGGACTGGTGTCTATCCTCTGCATAGGGGAGACTATATTCGATAGGAAGAACAATCTAACAGAGAAGGCTATCAAGTCGCAACTCACCTCTTGCCTTAAGTCCATTTATGCCAATGAGTTCAATCACATTGTCATAGCCTACGAGCCTGTGTGGGCCATAGGCACAGGTGTCACTCCCACCAATCAAGAGATAGAGCAATCGATAAAATGTATTCGCTCTGTCCTGACGGATATATATGACGAGGACATAGCCAATAGCGTATCCATAGTGTATGGGGGCAGTGTCACCGACCTTAACATCAGGGAATTAGTCAAAATATCCTCTCTTGACGGAGTCTTGGTGGGCGGAGCTTCGCTCTCTTGTGAGAAATTTAGCAAAATCATCTCCATTTTTGAGAAAAAGAAGAATTAAAGCGGTTGCAAAATATTTTTTAGTGTGATATAATATCACTCGACTATATATAAGGAGCAGAATATAAGTTATGGATTATCTCATGTTAGAAATAGCACCTTGGGTGGCCAATTCCTTCCCTATTATCAAGTTAGTTTTGTTGTGCATTCTTCTCTTGTGTGCATTGTCACTTATTGTGGTGGTCATGATGCAAGAGACAGAGGGGGGAGATACTATGAACTCTATCACTGGCATCAAGGACACATATTATGCTAAGAACCATGGAGCCAATAGAGAGGGTAGACTTAAGCGTGCCACCATAATCTTCGCCATAGTTATTGCAGTGGCGGCAGTGGCATTCTTCGTCCTCAACGGTATCTATCAGGGCAACATCTGGTCAGTCTAAAAAATTAAGTCTAAGCATTACCGCTTAGATTTTTTTTGTTATGCTAAATAAATTTGACATAAGTGGTGCAAAATAATAAACTATTATCATGGAAGAATTGAAGAAAAAAATATTGTCCGCCCTTGAGGACAAGAATATAAAACACAAAAGTCTCAATCACCTAGCCACTGTCCTCTCCAGCATGCTGAAAGAGAGCGAGGAGGATACTCTGTCTTGCCTAAAAGAATTGGAGAGAGAGGGCGAGATTTTTTCATTCGCAAGGAATAGATACACTACATCTAAAAAACTGGGACTAGTGAAAGGGAAATTATCTGTCACGCAGAATGGCTATGCCTTTGTCATAAATGAAACAAAGGATATATTTATCCCAAAGAAAGATATGTCAGGAGCTTTCGATGGAGATATAGTGCTGTGCAAGGTGATTTTGCCAAGGAAAAATGCCAGAAAAAGTGAGGGCAAGATTGTCAGGATAATACAAAGGGATAGCGATGACCTTGTTGGCACGATATATCTTGAGGGGAAGATAAGATATATACTACCAGATAGGAAGAAAGTGCGAGTAGATGTCATGGGAGATACTCTTGGCGCCAAGAGTGGTGACAAGGTGGTGTTCGACATCGTAGGATACAAGTCTACATCAGTAGTCGCCAGAGTAGTGGAAGTGATAGGCAGTCTAAAGGATAAGGGCAACGACATTAAATGGCTCCTTAAGCAATATAAGGTGAAAAGAGATTTTGACGAGTCTACGCTGAAGCAAGCAAGAGCGATTTCTCAACAGGTGGATAGGACGAGATATAGCGAGAGGAGAGACCTTAGTGGCACCACACTATTCACCATAGACGGCATAGATGCCAAGGACCTCGATGATGCTGTGTCTATCAAGGCGCATAGTGACGGCACATATACACTGGGCGTGCATATTGCAGATGTGGGGGAATATGTCAGGCTCGATACTCCGCTAGACAAGGAGGCTTTTGATAGAGGCACCAGCATATACTTCCTAGACCAAGTCATTCCCATGCTCCCTGTGGAACTCTCCAATGGCATATGTTCACTCAATGAGGGAGTGGAGAGACTTGCCTTGTCTGTTATTATGCATATAGACAAAGATGGTGAGGTGATAGACAGCGAGATATTTGAGAGTATAATAAATTCTAAACATCGTCTCAACTATGACGAAGTGCAGATGCTCCTTGATGGAGATAAAGAGACAAGAAATAGACTAAAGGATATCGCGCATGACCTAGATGTCATGCACAAGTTGTCCCAAATATTGATGACTAGGAGAAAGAGACTGGGCTCCAGTGACTTCGATATACCCGAGGGCGAAGTCATAGTAGATGCAGACGGCAGACCAATAAGAATAGAGAAGAGGTGCGCCACCGATGCCACTAGGCTTATTGAGAACTTTATGGTTGTCGCCAATGAGACAGTGGCTAGGACTTTTGAGAAAATGAAGGTCCCCTTCGTCTATCGTGTCCACGAGAGACCAGATAGCGAGAAAATGCACACCTTCTACAATTTTGTCGAAAATCTTGGCGTGAGTGTGCATACATCGAGTGAAGAAGTGTATCCCATAGACTTGCAGAAGATTTTGGATAGTGTCAAAGGGGACAATGTGGAGAGTGTGGTCAATATGGTCATGCTCCGTTCCCTCAAAAAAGCCAGATACTTCGAGACTTGTCTAGGACACTTTGGCATGGCTCTGGACTATTATTGCCACTTTACTTCGCCCATTAGACGTTATCCCGACCTATGTATCCATAGAATCATTAAGGAATATCTGCATGGCAACAATTCCTTTATAAAATCTCGAGAAATGGCAGATTTCGTCTCTAGAGCTTCCATTCAATCTAGTGCGAGGGAAAAAGTCAGCGAGGACGTGGAGAGAGCCATCACAGATTACAAAAAAGTGGAATATATGGAGAGATTTGTAGGAGAAGACTTTGAGGGCATCATTTCCTCTGTCACCCCTCGTGGCTTTTATGTAGAACTGGATAATACATGTGAAGGCATGGTCAGTCTCTCTTCACTCAAAGACGACTTCTATTTCTATAACGAAGAGACTCTGTCGCTTTCCTCACCTTCGGGCAATAGTTATAGAATAGGCGAAAAGGTGCAAGTCAAGGTCGTCTCCTGCAATAGAGAGATGCGCAGAGTGGACTTTGAAATAATAAAAAAGATAAAAAAGTGATTTTTTAACAAATTTTGAGAGAAAATATGGAAAACAAGATAAAAGTAGTGTCGACCAATAAATATGCCAATTTCAACTATACCTTGCTTGAAAAATTTACCGCTGGCATGGTGCTGAAGGGCAGTGAGATAAAGTCCATTAGACAGAACGGAATAATCTTGAATGAGAGTTTTATTCTAATAACCAAAGACGGCGTTGTGCTCAAGAATTCTCACGTCAAGCCCTATCAAACCATCAACAATTTTTCGCCCAAGCCAGATAGAGATAGATTTTTGCTACTCAATAAGAATGAAATATTGAAGTTGAAACAAAAAACAGAGCAAAAAGGACTGACCATAGTGCCAGTCAAGGCTTTTTTCTCTGGTAGATACCTCAAACTAGAGATAGCACTAGCACAGGGTAAGAAACTATATAATAAAAAGGAAACAATAAAAGAACGAGACATCATGCTCGATACCAAAAGACAACTCAAGGGATATTGATGTGCCTTGAGCAGTCTTAGATTGTCGAAAATTTAGAAACAAAAAACAAGCCCAACAATTTTAGTGTCATAAAAATCATATCAAGCAAATTACATTATATAGAGCCAATGTAATTAGTTATTTAATAAAATTTTTACGATTAAATTATTCTATTGTATATTGCAAAAAATGTATATTGTGAAGTTTTTTTGCAAAAATGAGATTATTTTTGCCATCTTAACTACATTCTTTCAATTTATATTGCTTTTTTCGCTATTATGTTATAACATATATGTGTAAGGGGCTGTCTCGGCTTTGACAGGGTGGCAGAGAATATGTGAAGCGAGATGTAGTCGTCTACCTACATTAAAAATAGACAACGCATTTTAAGTGCAAACAACAATAATTCCGCTAGAATGGCAGTTGCTGCCTAATTAGCCGTCCAATATCTTGTCCCCCTTGTAGCGAGATATTAGGGCGTCAGTTATGCAAGGGCATCTCACCTCTTCGTCTTACGGAGATGAGATAGACTTTGTAAGACTCGTCAGTGATATTTTGTTTGATTGAGTTCACTGACTAAATTTTCAATCGAACTATTCTCGAAGAAACACATATTATCGCCATTTTGGACAGGAGTTCAACTCTCCTCAGCTCCACCACCTTTTATCTAAATTGAACTTACGTTTGATTTAGATTTTTTTTGTAAAAAAATTATTTACGTTCTTTTTGAGAAATTTTCTCTAATTAACACTTTGAGTTTTTTATAAATGAATTAAATATTTCCGCTTGTTCCATTGTAACCGTTATTCCAAGAATTATAAAATTCAATAAGTTCTTTTTCTTTTCTATCTAGTTCATCTTTAGTTTCACAGTCTATTATTTTTACTTCAAACAAATCGTCTTTATTTTCGTATTTTGACGAATAAAAATCTTCTGCAAAAATAATATTAATTGGAGTTGTTCCTTTAAAATGTTGCTTTAATCTTCTCAAAATATCCTTTGATTGTCCAACATAATATTTATCTTTTTCTCTATTATGTATAACATAGCAACCAATAATTTTTTCGTATTCATAACCTGAAAATAGTTTCAACGGCTTAAATGCATCATCAACAATACAATAGTCTTGTAATGGTGTGATTTCATTTATTTGTTTTATATAAATATCTTTTTCAACTTCTTTTTTGCTATCAATCTTTTTTATTTTGTTTTTTTCGCTATTATTTATTGTTTCTATATTAGCATTTGATATTTCTATATTGTTTTTTAGTTCTGAAATTTTAGTTAAATTATTTTCTATTTCTGAAATCAAATTGTTATATTTTATTTTTAATCTATTCAATCGTTTTTTTGAATTTAATAAGTAATAAATTCCAAAACTTACAATATTCAATATAATTGATTTTTTTGCTTTTTCTACTTTTTCAATTTTTAATTGAGTTTTTGTTTTTTTCTTATTTAACTTAATATTTTTGTTATCTAATTTATTAATTTCATTATTAAAATTCAAAATATTGTTTTTATTCTCATTTCTTTCGTATTCTGCTTTTTTTATATAATCATTTTTTTCTTCATTTAATTCTTTTATTTTTTCTTCGTATTCAAGTTTTACATATTTTTTTAGATACCAAGATGGCAAAAGTTCTTCTATATTTATTTTATTTATTATTTCATCGGCAAATTCACGGATTAGATTATCATTATTTAAATTTAATGTTTCGAGTTCTGAATTAGTTAGTTTTATTGATTTAGAGATGTTTTTAGTTTTAGTTTTCCAATTCGAATAAATAGGATATTTTACATAGTTTTTAGTCACATATCTTTCAATAGTTCTATAATGTTTTGTTTCTATAAATGTGATTTTTGTATTTCTGCTATTTATGTCGAATTTTACTTCTTCAAGTTTATATGTTGGGTCGAGTTTTTTTTCATTACCTCTATTGGAATCTATAAGTCGTTGATTCTCTTTTTCTCTTTT
>CAMYXB010000022.1 GCA_947303145.1 uncultured Clostridia bacterium
CCCCACTGTCAAGTAAATTTATACACTTTTTTCAATTTTTTTTAATTTTTTTAAAAAAAATTTCATTTTTTTTATTTTTCACCCTTTTTCACATTCTTATTATTTGTCTAACTATCTCTCTTTATTATATATTACCCATATATTATTGCGTAGTTTTTTTTCTTATTGTATTATCACTGACTTAGAAAAAAGTTTTGTTGAAGTTTTTTTTCACTCAAAAAATAAAAGGCGGGGAGAGGATAAAATTCTACTTTGTTTTTGTCAATTATTTTGGTAATATATACATATATGGTCAAGATATTTTACGGCAAGACGAGAGATAGTGCACTACATGATATGCTCCTAGATTTGAAGAAGAGATATAATAGGGGGGAGCATTATGTTTTTTTGGTGCCAGACAGAGTGTCGGTGTTGTGTGAGAAGTTGATTTTTGAGGTGCTGGACATTGACAGCACTGTCAATATCGAGGTGCTCACTCTGTCTAGACTTTCCGCTAGAATACTGAAAGACACGCCAGTCATATCTCGAGAGGAGAGTGTGATGCTCATGCAAAGGGCACTGCTGGAGAGCAGGGAGAATCTAAAGTGTTTTAAGAAAAATCTTGACTTGGGACTTGCCTCGTCCATTTTCGGCACGATAAGTCAGTTCAAATCTTGCAAGGTGGAGCCGAAGGACGTGGTGGTGAGCGGAGCGGGTGGAATACTCAGGGATAAACTCAGTGATATAGCATATCTGTATGAGAAATATGAGGCGTTGCTTTCCAGTCGTCACTTGCACGACTCTATGGATAGACTCAATCTATTGCCACAGAAGATGCGACAATCATCGTTTATAAAGGATAGCCACTTTTATGTCGCCATGTTCGATGGTTTCACACTTCAGGGCTATGAGATAGTGGCATCTCTCATTGACTGCGCCAAGAGTTTTAATATAGGCTTGCTAAAGGGGAGTAGCCCTCTCAACGAGCATATCTACGATACAGATTTCGCTCAAAATATCCTCAATCTGTGTAGCAAGAGCGATGTGCAAAAAATCATTTGCGAAGATGATTTCACCACCAATCAAAGACACATAGCGGACAATCTCTTTTCCCTTTCGCCCAGTAGAATCATGCTAGATAATGAGGGTGTGGTGCTTTTTGAGGGAGAAAATGTGGAGGAGGAAGTCACATTCGCCCTAAGTGAGATAAAGAGGCTTGTCATGACGGGACATTATGCCCCACAAGACTTTTTTATCGCCCTGCCACATCTTATGGATAAGAGAGAGGTGGTAGAGAGAGTGATGGACAAGTTCTCTTTCCCTTACTTTGTTGACTTGGCACAAGATTTCTCTACCAGTTGTATGTTTTTGCTTGTCAAGAGTTTCTTCGAGATTATTAGAGATAATTGGAGCATGACGTCCATTCTTTCATTTATCTTTAGCCCACTGCTAGATATGGACAGGGGTAGTATCGAGGCGTTTGACGATTATGTGAGAAAATTTAGAATAGACAATATATACACATGTGCCACCATTTCTATACAAGATGAGGCATCTTTTGCGGGTTTTGATAGTCTCCGCTCATATATACTAGGGTTGAAGGAAGGCTTGGGGGCTATGTTTGACAATGCCTCGACTTATGGAGATTACATAGCTATAGTCGGAGCGTTTTTGAATAAAATAGACATCAGTTCGCTCCTTGCTAAACAGATTGAATATTTCACGTCAATAGGTGACGAGAGGAATGTTCGCCTCTTTGACGAATATTATGACAAGATGCAGAGTTTGCTGGACGGACTGGGCGATATTCTCGCCGATGAGAGTGTCTCTCTTGCTGACTTTATATCTACTCTCACCTCTGGGGCTATGAGTATATCCGTCTCCACAGTGCCACTTTCAGTGGACGCTGTATTCGTAGGTGACACAAGTCTCAGTTTCTTTGAGAGACGCAAGATGGGCTTTGTTCTGTCTTGTCAGAGCCAAGAATTTCCCCTCTCGCAGAGTGATGTAGGGCTTATCACAGACAAGGACATAGTCAAGGTTAGCGAAAAGTATAGACTGGAACCTTCAATTAAAGAGATAAATAGGAAAGAGAGATTTAAGGCATTCGAACTCCTTCTCAAGCCAAGAGAGAGAATATATCTGTCATATAATTATGACAAAGGCGGAGAGAAGAGTAGTATTATTGGTGATGTTCAAGCATTGTTTTGTGAGAAATACGATGACGGCACCACTTCACCGCTTAGGTATCTTAAATTCAGCGATTTGCCATTTGATATGCAGAATAGCAATATAAATATTGCGAGGCGCAATTTGACCGCAGTTCTGCGTGGCACGCTCGATAGAGTGAGAGTGAAAAGTGAGCAAGATGCCACGCTCTATGCCGCACTCAAGGACAAACTCCCCAAGGAATATCTATCGAACTTCTTCTATAAAGTAGACAAGTCTTTGAGCGAGGACATATTTTTCGCCAGTGGTAAGACCAGTATAAGTGAAATAGAGAGATACATGACTTGTCCATTTATGCATTATATGGAATATGGATTGAGAGTCAAAGATAGAGATAGCACAGATATAGACGCCAGACGAATAGGGCAATTCTTGCATAGTTTTGTGGAGGATTTTATCAGGCACACGTCTCTCCCCATTGATGAAAATCTCATAGATAGCAAGACACAAGAAGTATTCGACAAGGTGCTTGAAAAAAAGGAATTCCTATATATGTTCACCACGCCTTCGGATATTGTCATCAAGCAAAATTTCCTTTTAGAAGCCCAAAGGATAGCGAGGGCATTGAATTATCAGGCGCAAAACAGCCACTTTGTGCCAAAATATATCGAGAGTAGATATGACGATGTTTCGCCCATTCGTTCACTGAAGATTAGGACTAAGAAGGGACTCATCTCTTTAGTGGGTAAAATAGATAGGATAGATGTATATGACCAGTATTTTAGAGTGATAGACTACAAGACAGGCAATACAGATTATAGCCTGAAGGAATTGTTTTTTGGTAAAAAGATACAACTGGAGGCATATATCAAGGTTGTTGGCACCTCTCTTCCTCTCAAGTGTGCTGGCGCATATTATCTGCCTATCAAGAACACTTTATCCACTGATGAGGAGAGCGTGCATAGAAAATATAGATTAAAGGGCAGGACACTAGATAGTGGCAATATCATCTGTGCTAGTGATAAAAATCTTGTAGGCGAAAGCATAAAGAGTGATATCGTGGAGATTGCCACCAACAAAGACGGCTCTTTGTCCAAGACGTCAAAGGTATTGTCTTCGAGCGAGATGTCGTCTTTGTCTAACTATGCTTACAATCTAATCTTGCGAGCAGTGAAGGATATTTCCAGTCTAAACATCACTCCTAGACCATTATATATGGGCAGTGAGGGGGCGTGTGATAGATGCCCTTATCGCAGCATTTGCCAGTTCGACACTGCTTTTGGTGGAGTGAAGAGAATGGTGGACGCAGATATAACAGCGCAGTCATTTGAGGAGGAAAGATGAAGCCGACTAAAGCACAACAAGCGATGCTAGACAGCACCTCTAGCCATCTTTTAGTATCTGCCAGTGCAGGCTCCGGCAAGACCAGCACACTTATTGAGAAGGTATCCTCTCTTATAGAAAGCGGAGTATCACTAGATGACATGCTCATAGTCACATTCACAGAGGCTGCCTCGCAAGAGATGAGAGGACGCCTTGAGGGGAACCTTAGGGAAAGAGCATCTTCTAATCCATTGATTTTGCCCCAATTAGACCTATTGCCTGCATCGGATATATGCACTCTGCACTCATTTTGCTCGAAAATATTGAGACAATACTTTTACAAGGTCGACCTAAAGCCTACCTTTTCTGTCTTGAGTGAAGATAGAGCGCAATATCTCAGGTCAAGGGCACTGCAGAAAACATTTAGACACTTTTCACTTACTAAAGATGAGTCATTCGTGTCACTTGTCAGCAGTTTCGGCAATAGAGGATATGACAGGCTTCGTGATGCCATACTTAATCTTTCCTCTTTCCTTGAGTCCATTGAGGACGTGTCCGCATTTTTGGATAAAAACATTGAGAACGCTTACAACCCAGACTTGAATGAGAACACTGCATGCCAATATCTTCAAGGATATGTGCACCATTCTATAAAATATATCATATCTTCTATGAGAGAATTGAAACTCGTAGCAGAGCAAAGCGGGGCGGAACATTATGCTACATTTATGCAAAATAATATAGAACGTGCGTCCTCCATCTTAGATTGCAAGGACTTTGTGTTTCTTAGACTGCAGTTGTCAGCAGTCACTCTCCCGCCATTTGATAGCAAAAAGCATAGCGAGGCAGACGACATATTCAAAGAGGAAAATAAGATAGCATATTATGCTCTGCGAAAAAGATATGACTCACTTTGCGATATTTGTCTTGTAGATATGGATAACGATACTTTGACTAGAAGTATAAACATGGCATCGAAGAGGATAGCCAAACTTGTCGAAGTGCAAAAGCTGTTTAGCAAATTTTATAGTGAAGAAAAGCAGCAGATAGGTGGTGTGGACTTCGCCGACCTTGAGAGATATATGCTACGGCTCCTTGAGGATAAAGAGGTGGCGGATTGTTTGGATAAAAAATACATCTTTCTTGATGAGTATCAAGACATCAATAGCCTGCAAGAGAGGATAATATCCCTTATTGCCAAAGAGGATACTCAAATTATCATGGTGGGAGATGTCAAGCAGAGCATATATGCCTTTAGAAATTCCAGCCCAGACATAATCAAGGAAAAGACCAGACTGTATTCTAGTGATAGAAATAGTGGAGAGGTTATTTATCTCAACGACAATTTTAGGAGCAACCCCACCATTCTTGAGTTCGTCAATAGTATATTTGATGGTGTTATGGATATGGACTTTGGTGGTGTAGATTATTCTCTTGCTAGACTCACCAGTGATATAAAATACGAAGTTCACAGTGCATTTCCTGTAGTAGATGTATGCTACATAGACTTGACCGATAGGGAAGAAAGGCACAATACTTATGACAAGGTGTATTCTGTCCTAGATGATGACAACGAGTATGAGGAGCGCCTCACACTAGATAGAGCAGGGGCCATGGTTATCGCCAAGAAAATCATTGACTTAGTGGAAGGGGATAATTATATCTATGATGCCAAAACCAAAGAAAATAGACGAGTCAAATTTTCCGATATATCTGTGCTTTGTCGCAAAAATAGGCTTTTGACACAGATAGCAGGAGTGCTTATGGAATATCACGTCCCCATATCCTCTGTCGTTTCTTCCAAAGTCTACGATAGTATCGAGGTGGGAGTCTTGCTGTCTCTTTTGAGACTTTTATATTCCACTCATGATGACATTTCTCTTGTCACTGTGATGACCAGTCCGATAGCACATTTCACTCATGATGATATGGCTCGCATTCGCTTCGCTTGTCAAGATTGCTCCACATTTTATGAGGCAGTCATGTCTTTTGCTAAGGGTGAGGGAGATTTGGCGAGCCAAGTCAAAGATTTTCTCTCTTACATAGACACTCTTCGTCACAGCCTAGTGCATCTATCGATAAGTCACATTTTGCGTGAAGTGGTGGACAGAGATTATGGAGATTTTGTGTTATCACTGCCAGGGGGAAGTGATAGATTAAAGTTAGTTGATGAATTTATTGACAGTCTCAAAGGCAGTGATTATGATTACGACTTACCTGCTTTTTTGAATTTCGTGGATACATTCGCCAGAGACAAGGAGAGCAAGATTGCCTTTTCCAGTGGAGATGGGTGTGTCCGCCTTACCACCATTCATGCCAGCAAGGGACTTGAATATCCCATAGTATTCCTCGCTGGTTGTGAAAAAGATTTTTTCAAAAATGCTCGCCCGCAGGACATTCTTTTTGACTCCGTTTTGTCCATTGGCATGAGTAGTGTAGATGACGATACATTCACCAAGTCAGACAATTTGGTCAAGAGTGCCATATCTATTAGGAAGAAATATAAGGAGAGAGAGGAGGAACTAAGACTACTATATGTCGCCTTGACTAGAGCCCAAAATCACCTCTTCATAATAGGTGCAGGAGATAGAGACGATTTGACAAAGTTGAGAGCGAATGCCGATTCGAGATTGTCCACTAGTTATCTTTCATGGATAATCCGAGGCCTCAGTCACGCATCATTTATGAAGTTGCTAACGAGGGGAGAAGTGGTGAAAGACGTCCTCTCTGGTAAGGTAAGATATAGCCTTTTCTCCCCCAAAGATTTCTTGCTCTCCAGTGAGAATAAAGAAGGACTAGATTATATCAAAGCGGAACATAGAGACAAATCTCTTGAAAAAGTCCTTTCCTTTGAATCACCAAGGCACAGCAATATTGCTCTCAAAAATAGCGTGTCATCTCTCCTGCAGTCTAGCGAAGATTATATCTCTATACAAAATACATCACCGCATAGACTCACTATATTTGAGAGGAATATAGACGCCACGTCCGCCTCTAAAATAGGCACCGTCTATCATAGAATAATGGAACAAGTCGATTTCAACAGTCCCATGGATAGAGAGACCTTCGACAATATTGTAAAAACGCTTAACATAGATGAAAAGATTGCCAGCATTATACAATATGATAAGATTAAATCTTGCCATGATGCGATAAGGGGATTGTCTCCAAATCTATGCCTTAGGGAAGTGCCTTTCATAAGTTATCTAAAACACAGCGAGATAATACAAGACGGCAGCAGTGAGAAGGTTATTGTGCAAGGAGTTGCCGACCTTATAGTCGACAGCACAGATAAAAAATATCTTGTAGACTACAAAACTTCTCGAATAGAATCCGCCGACTTATTGGTCGACAAGTATAAGGTGCAACTTCATTTGTATAGAATATGTCTAGAGAGGGCATTAAATGTGCATTTTGATGCGGTTTTTATCTATTCTTTCCAGCAAAATCAACTTGTAAAAGTTTTTTGAAAAAAATGTCTAAAAATGCTTTGTATTTCGCAAACAGGTGTGTTATACTAGTTGATATTAGAGATTAAGGAAGGTGTTATTATGTCTCCAGCAGAAGTAGTAGAATCTATTAGAGATTTTTTTAGAGTGGTTTTTGCAGACCTTGCTAGTCTGTGGTATTGGCCACTCATTTTCATAGGCGCATTGATAGCGTTCGTTATCTACATGCTCTTCGCCATTCGTTTCTCTTACGAGAATAGGATACTCAAGAGCATCAATAGACTCAACAATTACTTTGTCTACAAGCCCTTCATTTCAGAGGAGAACTTGGTAGAATTTAATCAAAAGATGAAGAAGGTTCCCGCAGTCCTTAGAGGAGCATGGCAGAGATATATGCTCAACAGAGAGGACGGAGTCAAGGAATATATCAATTCCACCACATGTATAGACAAGCCCCTCAGGACTAGTTCTATTGAGAAGAATATCAAGGCATATACAGTGTTCACCATTCTTTTCACTTGCATCGCTTTCTTCACAGGACTTGCTTTCTGTGCCACTGACCCCAATTACAGTCAGGCCATTATGCCTACATCACTTTTTGTGGCTCTCATAGTGCCAGTCATTATGCTTGTTCTGTATTCTATTTTCATTCTTGTATTCAATGCTAGCAAAGATGACATATATGCCGTCATGTATGAGAATTTCCCTCTCTTCCAATACAATCTTGAGAAGGCTGTCACCAAGATGCCTTCATACGTAGATTATGAGATACTCTTCACAAGTAGAGAGATAAAAGAGGGCATTCCTATCCTCCAGCAGTATCTTGAGAAGCGCGCACTTATCGAGCAAGAACAACTCGAAAAAGCCAGACGTGATAGCGTGGCGAGTGAGGAATATGACTTCAGCGACCTAGGTGTAGATGGCTCATTCGTCTTAGAGAAAGCTATGAAGGAATGCGAGGCTTTCCTCAGGGTTAAACGTATGCTCCAAGAGGAGAGCAACTCCATCGAGAGTGAAAAAGAGAATTACAGGAAGACATTCGAGAACAACTCCAAGGAAATGCAGAGGAAACTGCAAGCCTCCAGAGAAAATATGGATAGCCTCAAGAAACAACAGGAGGAATCTACCAATCGTATTGAAACTAACTATATCAGGAAGCAACTCGCCGATGAGATTAAGAAGCAACAACAACTAGAGAAAGACCTAGAGGAAGCCACTTCCAAATACAACGATGAACAGATTTCCTTGCAGAAAGAGATGGACAATCGCAAGGCGGAGATAGAGGAGAAGAGGACATTCGTCGAGCAGGCTCTCATGCTCACTTTCAAGCATTATGCCAACACTCTTTATAAAGCACTTGTAGACAAAGCCACTGAAGTCAGCAACGAGAGACTTGTCACATTGACTCAAGAGAACAACGACCTTCGCTCTTTGCTCAATGACCTAGAGGGCGGACTTGATGATGGCTATTATGATGACAATGTCAACCTAGTCCAGCCTCAAGATGTGAGTGTGGGCGTTCCTTATCCAATGACAGAAGATGAGACACTGGCTTCCGAGACTCTCGGTATTGAGAATGGTCAGCCAGAGGGGGAGAGTGAGCAGACACCTCAAGTGGAGAACCTGCCACAACAAGAATATCAGTCTCAAGAGGAATATCCTCAACAAGAAGAGTATTATCAACAAGAGGAATATCCTCAACAGCAAGAATATGTCACAGAAGAGCAGTCCCCTGCCTACGATACAGCCGATGGAGAAACCGCTACAGAGCCTTATACCCCTAGCCAAGAGATAGACAATGTGGAACGTGCCACACAAGAAGGCGGAGAGAGTGATGAGGATAATGAGGCAGAGGGAGACACTCTCCCACCTATAGTGGAGAGCGTGGAAGAGCCAGTTAGCCAAGAATTGACTGCCGATGAGGAGCTGGAGATTATCCAAAAGCAAATCGAGGAAGAGAATGACAAATTAAAGAAAGAAAAAGAAGAACTAACCTCGAAACTCACCACCACTATAGACAAGTTTAAGGAAAAAGAGCAGAAGAGGAAGCGCAAGGCATCCAAAGCGAAGTCGTCCGCCAAGTCCAAGTCAAAGTCTTCCACAAAATCTAAGACTACCTCTCAGAAGAAGTCAAGAGAAAGGAATCAAGACAGTATGAGCGAACTAGACTCACTCAATAAAGAGATGGAGAAACTACTCGGCAAGACTAAGTAAAACAAAAATAAATAAGGAATTGCGAAATGCGACTCCTTATTTTTTATACTATTTTGCTACAGACTTGTCCTTCTTTTCTTTAGTGTATAGTGCCAGTTCCATCAACTTATTGTGCCCACGCACCTTGTTTAGAATTTCATCTGTGACCAAGGCATCTTTCCTTATTAGGATTTCATTATTCATGCCGTAGATTGTTTTTGTTGCTTTCCTTCCTATGAGATATTTTCCACTCCCCACCCCTATTACCTTTTGAGGAGAGAGGGAGGGAGAAATCTTGTATCCCGTCTCTTCCTTTATTTTGATGGGGAACAACTTTTCGACCAAAGTGACATTGTCCTCCCTTTCTTCCACATTTTCTTCCAGTGGGAGAATCTTCACACTCTGGCTCTTCATTTTCGGCATAACGGGCTTTTTGTCTCGTGGTTTGAATGAGAATAGACTTATGTTTTCCTTTCCCTTTACCATGACCACCTCATTGATTTTCAGCACCTTCTTTATAGATATTTCCTCTCCATTTACTTTTATATAGGATATGGAAAAATTGTCTTTTAGCATCACATCTTCCACTTGACCGAGCAAGGCACCCCTCTCATTATATACATCTATCCCCATCAGTCTATTAGTGCCTGTTATATTGCTGGCAGGCATGATGCAGGCGGAATTCTTTATCACTATCATATCATTTTCCATGGCATATATCTTGCTAGTGTCCAGCAAAAACTCCACCTCATCTTCGTCAAAAAATTGCAGATAGACTACTTTGTTTTCATGGCACACCACACTGCTTATCACTCCCTCTATTTTAGAGGAATATACATTCAGCACTCTTTTAGATAATATTTCACTTAGTAGTTTCATTTTCTCTCCTTTTTCATGAATATACTAGATGTATATGCACCCATTATTGCAATTAAATGCGATTTATTTGTCGAATTTTCACTCACACAAGTTTTTTTTGATGACTTAATGGACATTTTGTGTCAAAATTGCTTTGAATAGACTACGTTTTTGTGATATATTATTCATGAGGATATAAGTGATATGAAATTTTTTGAAAAAATCAAACACCTGTTCTTTCCACCCATCAAGACAGATAAGGCGGAAGAGGAGAAACTAATAACTAGATATAGGTTGAGAGGAGACCTTAGGATAGGCAGTGACATCATAGTCAGTGATGGGCACTGGCTTGTCACCACATTCTACAATAGAGCATGTGACGTGCTGGAGAGTGGCACAGTCAGAGTGAATGACAAGACTATGCCATGTCTATATAAGCTCAATCAAAAGAGAGCATTGAAAAAAGGTCAAGAGAGCCTCAAAACTCTTAAAGCAGACCTATATTTTATCAGTGACAAAGAGGTGAGAGACGTCTTCTTCTCCACCAGTGAGAAATGCCCACTTTTTATGGACAAAGAGCGCCTTGTTGCCAAGATACTAGGACAACTCTCTTTCAAAGTGGTGGACGCATATCGGCTTGTTTCACATCTTATTCGTGACCACCGCACAATTCACCTATACACAGCATATAGAGAAATATTGATTGCCGTAAGCGAAGCATTGACTAGCATAATCTATGGCGGACAATATCCACTTGCCAGTGTTATTAAAAATAACCCCGATACAATAAAAGATTGGTTAGAGAAGTTGCACATCTTAGAAGAAACTATCGGAGTCAAAATCACAGGGATAGAGGTCTATGACCTATCTACCAGCAAGAAATATTATCCACTCCTTGAGGACGCACGTGTCGGAATAAGAGTGGAGGAGGAACTTATGCGTGAGGCAGAAAAAGCCCTCGAGCCTGTGCCTGTATTCGCTGGCGGGCAGTCTAGTGATGTGAAAAATGAGACCGAAGAAAATAGCCATAAAGTAGAATCTGACCACACTATACATACTGAAGAACAGAATGCAATAAAAGCAATTGAAGAGTCTTCTCAAAATTTTGCCCCAATATTCCATGAGGATATTACTTCATCAATGCAAGAACAAGATGCACCGCACATATTAGATGAGCCACAAGAGCCCGCACAAGATACGAAAAAATCCGCAAGTAATGCCGAGCCACTGGACAATATAGATGCCGACCACCATTTATATAAAATCTGTGCCAGTTGTGGCGCAAAAAATGATGCCAATGCCACCATTTGCACCACCTGTGGCAGTGAAATGACATAAGTGGTGTAGACCCGTTCGACTCCGCTAACGCTCCGCTCAGGGTGACATATATTTTTTGTCATTCCGAAGGAGCATGAAATGCGAATGAGGGAATCTCAACCTATTATGTCATTATGAGCGAGGCACTTGTGCCGAGTCGAATAATCTAAGACCGCTAGTTATTTATAGAAAGAGATTGCCACAAATATTATAAGGAGATAAAAAATGAAAATCACACGTTCTACCACTTTAGGAGAAATATTGCGAAATTATAAAAATGCCGAGGAGATTCTCCTCGGCTTTGGAATGCACTGCTTTTCTTGTCCTATTAGTCAAATGGAGACCATTGAGGAAGCATGCGCTGTCCATGACCTAGACTGCGACTTTGTCCTCTCCAAACTCCATGATGATTTAGTGGAAAAGAATAATTAGTGCATAATTCTATCTCGTGCTTTCCCCTTACCTAGTCATAGTCTTTTCCTATATTTAGCAGTCCTCAAGGTTTAATTGCCAGTGCCGCCGCCGTCTTGCCAAGCATCAGCTGTAATATTGTATACGGTATTTTCAGTCAAAATGCCAGAGTCAAAATAATATACATAGTTTCCAGAATATCTTTCACCAGAAAACCCTATCATCCCCATTGTATTATTGTTAATAGAGCAAGTCATCCTAAAATGTCCACCGCTAGTATCTGTTCCTATAGTGATAAATATTC
>CAMYXB010000023.1 GCA_947303145.1 uncultured Clostridia bacterium
AGATGACGCCGCCGATGCTGTGGCTGTGGCTCTGACTCATCTGCAGTTCAATAATACTTTGTCAGACAACAGCCTGCAGTGAAAATAGGAGAGGAAGAGAGAATATGTTTAGTTATATAATAGGAAGAATAACAGAAAAGAGTGAGGGGCAAATAACACTAGAAAACAATGGTATAGGATATGAAATCAATGTCTCCTCTAAAGCGATGAATTACTTAGAAAACTTTGACGGAGAAGTCAAGATATATACATATTATCAAGTGCGAGAAGATGGTGTCAGCCTATATGGCTTCTACTCTAAGGAAGAAAAAGACATGTTTTTGAGGCTTATCACTGTGTCTGGTGTTGGGCCGAAGGGAGCCATCACTATTCTCTCTGGGATAGATGTCACAGACCTGTGTGTAGTGATAGCCAGCCAAGATGTCGCCTCCCTCTCAGGAGTGAAGGGCATTGGCAAAAAGACTGCCGAGAGAATAATAGTGGAGCTTAAGGGCAAAGTCTCCCTTGATGCGTCATTGTTGTCTACTTCACATGAGAAAATATCCTCTAGCGAACTAGATGATGCTATCGAGGTGTTAGTGTCACTTGGACTGTCCAAGATGGACGCAACCCGCTCGGCAGAGAGTGTATACGCAGTGGGAGACAGTGCCGAAAATATAATCACCAAAGCATTATCCTCAAGTAGATAAAAATAAAAAAACTTGCAAAAAACTCAAAAAATCAACAAAAAATTGCAAAAAATGGCGATTTTTAATAAAAAATAGGAAGAAAGATGAACGATTTTATCAAAACAACGAAATTAACAAGTGATGCAGAAATAGAAAATTCTCTGCGTCCCACCGCCCTTGATGACTATATAGGTCAAGAGAGTGTGAAAGAGGGTCTTAAGATATATATGCAAGCTGCGAAGCAGAGAGGGGAGGCTCTCGACCATGTTTTGCTTTATGGTCCACCGGGACTGGGCAAGACCACGCTCTCACATATCATAGCGGGGGAGATGGGTTGTCAACTCAAAGTGACCAGTGGCCCCGCCATAGAGCACGCAGCCGACCTTGCAGCCATTCTTACCAATCTGCAAAGGAATGATGTCTTGTTCATTGACGAGATACACAGGCTCAATCATTCTGTGGAGGAGATATTGTATCCTGCCATGGAGGATTTTTCTCTCGACTTCATTGTGGGCAAAGGGCCGAGTGCTAGAAATATGAGACTGAAACTTCAGCCATTTACATTGGTGGGTGCTACAACTAAATCGGGAGCCATCTCCGCCCCCTTAAGAGATAGATTTGGCATAATTCATCGACTTGAATTGTATGAAGAAGCCGACCTTGTCAAGATATTGAAGAGGAGTAGCGGAATTCTCGATGTCAATATTGAGGAAGATGCCATAGGCGAGATAGCGAGGCGCTCTCGTGGTACACCTAGAATAGCCAATAGACTACTCAAGCGTGTCAGAGATTATGCTGAGGTGAAGAATGGTGGACTGGTCACCTTGGATATTGCGAGAGACGCCCTTCGTCTGATGGACGTGGACGACAAGGGGCTAGACTTCGTGGATAGGAGACTGCTCGACAAGATTATCACAGTGTTCAAGGGCGGGCCTGTGGGAGTGGAGACATTGGCCACCGCTATAGGAGAGGAAGTGTCCACTGTGGAGGACGTATACGAGCCTTATCTTATTCGCCTTGGATATATCGCACGCACTCCTCGTGGCAGAGTGGCGCTGGAGGGTGCATATCGACATTTGGGGCTAGAGTATACCGAGCCAAAAGACAAAGCTGACACTCAAACAGAATGAAAAAGATATAAAAACTGCTACAGAAAAACAAAAAATTTTAGAAAAGCAAAAAAGTAAAAATAATAAATTTTTTCAAAAAAACGCTAAAAAATTGCAAAAAATCATAAAAAATATGTAAAAAATCGAGATTTTTGATAAAAAATGGAAAAAACAGACAACAAATATTTACTTCGCTCCACATACTTTTATGACCTACCAGAGAGCCTTATTGCACAGACTCCCATGGAGCCAAGAGATGAGTCGAGACTACTATGCTTTGACATGGATAGTAGTAAGATAGAGCATAAGATATTCAGGGATATATTGGACTATCTTCATTCTGGAGATGTGCTGGTTCTCAACAGCACTCGTGTCTTGCCTTGCAGGCTACTTGGGGTGAAGGAAAAGACAGGTGCTAAGTGTGAGATTTTTCTAATCAAGAGACAATCTACTCATGAGTGGGATTGCTTGGCAAAGCCGGGTAAGAGACTCAAGGTGGGAGATAGAGTGATGTTCAGCGAGGAGTTATCTTGCGAAATATTAGGGGATAATGATATTTCTGGCAAAAGAGTAAGATTTATCTATGAAGGAGTTTTCGAGGATATATTAAATCGTGTAGGACTGATGCCTCTGCCACCATATATTAAGGAAAAACTGGAAGATGGCGAGAGGTATCAAACGGTGTATAGTAGGGAGACTGGCTCTAGTGCTGCTCCCACTGCTGGACTGCATTTTACTGAGGAACTTTTGCAGAAGATAAGGGACAAGGGTGTCCAGATTTGTTATGTCTTGCTTCATGTGGGGCTAGGCACATTCCGCCCTGTCAAAGAGGACAATATCCTCGAACATGATATGCACACAGAATATTTTGAGGTGACAAGTGAGGTAGCCGAAATTATCAACAAGGCAAAGGACGAGCATAGAAGGGTGATTTGTGTGGGCACGACTTCTGTGAGGACTCTAGAGAGTGCAGGTCAAAGTGGCAGAGTGGTGGCGCAAAAGGGAGAGACGAGGCTCTTCTGCTATCCGCCATACGACTTCAAGATAGTGGACTGTCTCATCACCAATTTTCACTTGCCAGAAAGCACACTTATTATGCTGGTGTCCGCTTTTGCGGGACTGGATAACACTATGAGAGTTTATCGTGAGGCAGTGAGGGAGAAATATCGTTTCTTCAGTTTCGGTGATGCATGCTTTTTCTATAGAAGAGAAGCAAAATAGTTTTTTAGCAGTGATAGTTGGACGACTTGTGAGAGATAGGTCGTCCTCTTTTTTCAAAAAAGACTTTTCAAAAGGGACTTTGAGTGATATAATTTAGTAGTATATAATAAATAATGAATAGGGGCATCGTGCCTTTCACTATAGAGGCTAGGTTGTAATTTATGGAAGACGTCAAGAAAGAAGATAAAATGTCAGTTAGAAAAAATGTGGGCATCACCATGCTTTGTGTATGCTTTGCTTTGCTTATATTCAGCATTTTTGGCATAATTGGGGGGCTCAAGGCTTTTTTGCTGGGTGCATTTGGATTCATGCTTTATCCTCTGCTTGTTTTGTTGTGCATTCTCTCTGTGGCTCTTATCAAGGGTATGAAATTGGTCTATCCACCTAGATATCTGGTCTATCTAGGGCTTTGTTTTTTCTTCTTTATATGCGTTCTTCACATCTGTTTCACAGGTTTTGGTTCAGCGAGTCAAATGTCGTATGGCGAGTATCTCTCTGCTGTGTATAGCCAGAGATTTACCCCTGGGGGCGTGTTAGTGGGAGTGTTCACCTTCCCTCTCATCAAACTTCTCCACGCCATAGCAGGCATAGTGATATATGGCATTGCTCTCATCATTTGCATATATTTCGTGACCAGTTTTGTAGAGAGTGTGAGACAAAAGAGACAGGCTTCCTCTCCTAAAGAAAGATACAAGGGCTTCGATGAGACGATAAGTGCAGTCGAGTTCGACAAATTGTTCAATTATGAAGAAGAAAAGACTGAAGAAAAGGCCAAACCTATCGAGATGCCTCACAAAATAGTGCAAGAGGAGAGTATATTCGTCAAAGATGAGGAAGAGGGAGAGATAGAAGATGACGAGGTGACCAAGGCAAAAGAAAGGCTAGGGCTCACTGCCGCTCAAGAGGAGAATGAGGAGAAAGAGGAGAATATCAAGAATGCCGAACAGAGACTCTTTTCTACCTCCAATCAAGATGAGTGGCAGAATAGAGGCATGAATAAAATAGGCAAATATGTCTACGAAGAAGAAAAGGTGGAGAAAAGGAGCAACCCTATCCTTGAGAGGAACAAGGAATATCTGTCCACTCTTTACAGTATTCAAAGTGAGAGAGACAATCCCATCATAAACGCCGAGGACTATGACGACTACAAGCGTAAGATGCAAGAGTTCAATGAAAGGAAGAATGTGATAGACAGAGAGGAGAATTGGGAGAAACCACATAATAAAGAGAATGATTTGTCACTCGACATTGAGCCAAGGAGGGAGAATGATAAGTTTAGAATAACGGACGAATATTCTGCAGACTCCCTAGGCATAGAGAGAGACAAGAGAGATGACGACTTCTATGGCAGACAAAGAGAGATAAATCGTGTTGATGCTAACAATACTTTTTCAACTGATGAGCATAGCAGAGATTATGACATAGAAGATGACGATTTCATCACAGATGACGGCGAAGATGACGACATCGATTACATTAGGCCTCAATCTTTCGAAGAAAAAAATAATGAAGAATATAAGAGCGAATTTGAGATAAAGCATGACTATAGGACAGACGAATCCTCTAATGACTTGTCTGGCTCACTTAATAATACATTCAAACTAAATACCGCTCCTAGGAATTTCAATTTTGAGGTAATCAATGGCCCTGTGGAAGAGCACACTGAACCTGACTTTAGTTATTCATCGAGTTATGTCCGCCCTCCCATTGACCTGCTCAATGTCTATCAGCCCAAAATTGATGCCAGTGAGAATGTAGAGAGGAATATCGAGGCTCTGGAGCGAGTGCTGGAAGAATTCGGCGTGCCAGCCAAGGTGGAAGATGTCAGGCGTGGTGCCGCAGTCACAAGATATGAACTAAGAATGCCCGTTGGGATAACTGTGAGGAAGGTGGAGGCGCACGCTTCCGACATAGCCCTCGCCCTAGCAGCCCGCAGTTCCATCAGGATAGAGGCTCCCATTAAGGGTAAGAGCGCAGTGGGTATAGAGGTGCCCAACAATAGTGTAGACACAGTGGGACTGAGAGATGTGATATGCAGTGATGAGTTCATGTCTAGCAAAAATCCTCTCAATTTCGCCCTTGGCAAAGATGTGGACGGCAATGTGAAGTGTTGCAACCTCGCCAAGATGCCTCACTTACTAGTCGCTGGCTCCACCAATAGTGGCAAGAGTGTGTGCCTCAATACGCTTATCGTCAGCCTTATCTATCATACCAGCCCAGAAGATTTGAGGATTATCCTCGTGGACCCCAAGCAAGTGGAGTTCACTATCTACAACAATCTCCCTCACATGCTTTTGCCTAAAGCAGTGGTAGATGCCAAGAAAGTGATGAATACTTTCGATTGGCTAGTGGGAGAGATGGAGAGAAGATACACTATATTTAGAGACAACCTTGTCAGAGACCTTGGAGAATACAACAGACTGCCAGATGTAATGAGTAAAAAATTGCCCAAATTGCCTAGCATAGTGCTTATCGTAGACGAACTAGCAGACCTAGTAGTCACACTTAATAGGAAGGAACTAGACGAGAGGATTATCCGCCTCACACAGAAAGCAAGAGCGGCAGGTATACACATCATTTTGGCTACTCAAAGACCAAGTGTGGATATAATAACTGGCGTCATCAAGGTCAATTTGCCCAGCAGAATAGCATTCGCCGTCACTAGCAGTGTAGACAGCAAGACCATTCTCGGCACAGGTGGTGCAGAGAACTTGCTAGGCAGGGGAGATATGCTCTATTCCCCTTGCGATGGCGAGCCGGTGAGAGTGCAGGGTGCCTTCGTGGATACTAGCGAGGTCAAGGCGGTGGTGGAATTTATCAAGAGCCACAACGAGTCGCATTTTGACGAAAACATAGCCAAGGCCATAAATGGAGAATCTGCTCCACAAGGTGGCGGGAGTTATAATGCCTCCGCTCAGGTGGATAGTCTTATGCAAGACGCTCTAAAAGTCGTAATAGAGAATGGGCAGGCATCTAGTTCCATGCTACAGAGGAGATTTGCCATAGGTTTCCAGAGAGCGAGCAAGATAATAGACCAGATGGAGATGGCGGGATTCATCTCACCATCAGACGGGAGCAAGGCTAGGACTGTGTATATCACTATGGACGATTATAACAAACTATACGGTGGATAAAATTGGACAATACTTTTAGAAAAAAAGTGGGATTTGTATCCCTCGGCTGTGATAAGAATAGAGTAGACCTAGAGAAAGTCATCTCAAGACTCTCTCTTTATCCTTGCTTTAAGTTCGTGCATGACAAGGAAGAAGCCCAGATTATCATCATCAATACGTGTGCTTTCCTAGGCGATGCTAGAGAGGAGTCCCAGTCCGTCATTGAGGAGATGTCTACTCTTAAAGGGAAAAACCTTGAGAAACTCATCGTCATGGGTTGCTTGCCCATGCTGGAGATGGACAAGACTAGAGAAAAATATCCATCTATTGACGCTCTACTTGTGCCAAAAGATTACGATGATATAGACAGGACTATATTTAGCCTGTATGGACTAAAAGAGGAGAGAGTGGAGAGGACTAGTCACAGAATGCTTACCACTCCACTGCATTATGCTTATCTCAAGATTGCCGATGGTTGCAACAATAGATGTGCGTTTTGCAAGATACCCTCAATTCGTGGTGCATATCAATCTGTAGATATGGACACACTTATCCATGAGGCAGAGGACTTGTGCGAGAGGGGTGTGAAGGAGATTATCCTTGTCGCACAGGACATCACTAGATATGGCTGTGACAAGAACTATAAGGAAAATCTCCCGCTACTACTTAGAGAGCTTAGCAAAATCAAGAAACTATCGTGGATAAGACTTTTGTATTGCTATCCAGACATGGTGAGCGATGAACTCATCAGTGAGATGAAAAGCAATCCCAAAGTGCTGTCATACATCGATATTCCTCTGCAACATATATCTGACAATGTCCTCACTAAAATGGGGAGAAAGAGTCGCAAAAAGGAGATAATCTCGCTAATTGAGAGGCTCCGCACAGCCATTCCCGACATATCTATAAGGTCGACATTCATGGTGGGCTTCCCGGGGGAGACTGGGCGAGATTTCGCTAGCCTTATCTCATTTATTAAAAAATATAAACTGGACAATGTGGGCTTCTTCAAATATTCTCGTGAAGAGGGGACGGCTTCTTACGATTTCCCTCATCAAGTGAGTGAGAAGGAGAAGGACAAGAGACTGAAGAAGGCTGAGATTGTGCAGGAGAAAATATCTAATGCCAAGAATATGGCCAAGATAGGCTCAACATACAAGGTATTGATAGACAGCTACGATAGTCAGCATGGATTTTATGTAGGGAGGACATACTTTATGGCACCAGACATAGATTTTGAGGTGCTGATAGCCAGTCCTTATGATATTAGGCTCGGCTCGTTTGTCGATGTCACCATTCTCTCTTATGACAAGGGATACTTCATAGGTGATGTCGATAGCCGAGTGACATACTAGAGCATTCGACAAAATAAAAAAGATAATACAAGTAAGTGAAAAATCAATCTCAAATTTATTGTAAATGAAAAAGGAGAAAAACTATGAATTTGCCCAATAAAATAACTCTTACACGCATTATACTCATTCCATTTATTATGTTTTTTTATCTCTTCCCCCTGCCTCATGGGAGATTGATAGCACTTGTGCTGTTTATCATAGGGATATTGACAGATTTTCTGGACGGCAAGATTGCGAGGAAATACAACATGGTGTCCACACTTGGCGTTTTCCTTGACTCGATTGCAGACAAGATGCTGGTCCTGTCGTGTATGCTTCTTGTGGTGGCAGACGGCACCATCATTTCACCTCTTGGAGTGGTGGCACTCGCCATAATTTTGATAAGGGAACTATCCGTCAGCGCTCTTAGACAACTTGGTGCAGAGAAAGGCGTGGTGATTAGTGCGGATATGCTGGGCAAATATAAGGCCACATTCCAATTTTTTGCTATAGCACAGTTCATGCTCTTATCATATTTAGCCACGCTTATTGTCTCTTCTATTGTGATGACAGTGTTGAAATATGTTGCCTATTCTTTGCTTGCTGTGGCAGTGATATTAACAATAATTTCTGGTATTCACTATTTGATAAAGAACAGAGGGGTTCTAAAAGATGAAGATAAGTCTCATCGTGATGTCGTCTAGCGAATTGGTCAGTAGTGAGAAGAACAATATTCTCAGCACTATGCGTAGTGCACTGTATAAAAATAACCAAGAAATCCTCTCATCTACTATAATTAGGTCTCAATCGAAAATACTAGAGAATACACTAAGGAGCAATCTAGAGAGTAGCGATTGTGTCCTACTTTTAGTGGAGAATGGCCTAGACAAGCCATATATGGCTAAAAGAGTGCTGTGTTCAATATTCGGTGGAGAGATGATTACTAGCACATATGCGAAAACAAACATAGAGGACTACATTAGGACGTTTAATGTCCCGATGAAGAGAGAAGATGCGACTTTCTCACAGATGCCAGATTTTGCGAGAACTATTAAAAATCCTTTAGGCGTGTTCCAAGGCTGTCTGTGTGAGAAAGATGACAAGACAGTCTTTCTTCTCCCTCTTGAATACAACGAACTGAGCCATATGTTTTTTGCTTCTGTTCTTCCATATATACTAAGGAATAAAGTAGAGGGAGCTAAAACATATGTTCTTAAGACGTTTGGTATCAAATATGCACATATGCTCATTCTTCTCAAGGATATGCTAAGTAGCAAGCACAATATTGAGGTGGTGTGCAACGAATATCTGGGCGTGGGAGAGGTCATCATCAATGCACCTAGGGGCGTGAGATATGACTATGTGGACAGATTTGTCGCAGATGTGTTCGGCAGGCTCTATCCCTACATATATTCAGACAAGGACGAGAGCGAGAGCGAGTGTATTTTCTCTCTCCTCTCTATGAGGCATCTCACCATATCTTTTGCCGAGGACTTCACTGCGGGCAAAATGTCATGCACTTTTCTTTCTGCCAGTCGAAATGCTACAGATGTGATGAGAGAGAACTATGTGCTGTTTAGCGGGGAGTCCAAGGAAAGAGTGCTGGGCGTAGACGGGAGTATAGCGAGAGGCAAGGATTACAAAGAGATGGCTTATCAAATGGCTGTGGGACTGATAGACAAGACGGGGTGCGATATTGCAGTGTCCACCACAGGAGATTTGGAAAAGGGAGAAGTGGCCATAGCCATCGGAACGAGTGAGGGGATACACATATTCACCGACACAGTGACTGGTGGCAGAGAGGAGAAAATCACCTATGCCACATCGAGGGCTTTCTTCGAACTTATAAGGAAACTGAAGAAAAACAACTTCCATATAGGCGAATATGTAGACTAGAAATATTTTGCTTTATATTTTGGATATTATATGATAAAATATCTTTTGTATTTATAAAAGAGGTTAATATGGAAAAAGACAAGAATTTAGAACAAGCCTTGCTCCAACTTGAGAAAAAGTTTGGCAAAGGCTCCATCATGAAAATGGGCGAACAGCCCACACTGGACATCGAGGTTATCCCTACTGGTTGTCTCGTTTTGGACAATGCTTTGGGCATTGGCGGAGTGCCAAGGGGGAGAATAATAGAGATATATGGGCCGGAGAGCAGTGGCAAGACCACTCTCGCTCTGCACATCGCCGCAGAGGCGCAGAAGCTGGGTGGCACTTGTGCCTTTATTGACGCAGAGCATGCCTTGGACCCTGTTTATGCAGGACATCTTGGCGTGGACCTAGACGAACTATATGTCTCTCAGCCAGACAATGGTGAGCAGGCTCTGGATATATGTGAGACTCTTGTCAAGAGTGGCGCTTTTGACATGGTGGTCATCGACTCTGTCGCAGCACTTACCCCTAAGGCAGAGATAGACGGAGAGATGGGAGATAGCTTCATGGGGGCACAGGCCAGACTGATGAGTCAAGCCCTAAGGAAGCTGGCCGGCATCATCAATAAGAGCAAGTCTTGTGTGGTGTTCATCAACCAACTTAGAGACAAGATAGGTGTTATGTTCGGCAATCCAGAGACCACCACAGGTGGTAAAGCGCTCAAATTTTACGCCAGTGTGCGACTAGATGTGAGGCGCATAGATGCCCTAAAGGACGGCAGTGACATTATCGGCAATAGGACTAGAGTAAAAGTCGTCAAGAACAAACTTGCCCCTCCGTTCAAGACAGCGGAATTCGATATAATATATGGCAAGGGCATATCTAATGATGGTTGTATAGTAGACCTTGCTGTAGACAATGGGATATTGGAGAAGAGTGGCTCATGGTTCTCATACAATGGGGAGAAGATTGCTCAAGGCAGAGAGAATGTCAAGAGTTATCTCGCCAGTCACACAGACGTAAGAGATGAGATAGAGGCAAAGATTAGGAGTATGTTCAAGTCTGGCTCTATAACTAGCGAGAATATGGAGGAAGAAGAATAACAACTAAAAGTAAATCATCTCTTGCTGTGGCTTTTGATGATTTATTTTTTGGAATATAACTTGTGCAAAAGTCAAAAGATAATAAAAGGAAGAAAATATCATGAAAAAATTTTTAAGAGTATTTTGCCTTATAGCATTGGCACTTGTTATGAGTGTCACTCTCTTCGCATGTGACAACAAGCCCGCCTCTGCATACGATATAGCGGTGGCCAATGGCTTCGTGGGGACAGAGCAAGACTGGCTCAATAGCCTCAAAGGTCTCAATGGCACCAATGGACAAGATGCAGATAGGATAAGCGTGCAGGACTTGTTTAGATTGGGTGTAAATATGGGCATATATACAGATGATAATGAGGGCTATCTGCAGTTTGTCAAAGACTGCATGACAGACAGCATATCTGAGGAGCTGATATCTCATATCAACAACCTCTCCACCAATGCCAATATGATAGCCTCTGTGGGTGCTAGGTGTGTCAATAGTGTGGTGAGTGTATACGCCAGTGCTGGTGGGACCAATTTCCAAATGGGCGCAGGTGTGATATACAGCATAGGGGAAGATGTGGCATATGTGGTGACCAATTATCATGTGATTGTTGTGCAAAATGGCAATACATACACCGAATCTAGCGATATACACATGTTCCTATATGGATATGAATTTATCATCGAAGAGAATGGCGAGATTGTCTATGGCGAGGGGGATATCCTCGGCACGTATATTGGCGGAAGTGCAGATTATGACCTCGCAGTGCTCAAGGTTGAGGGGGAGAGCCTCTCAAAACTCAAGTCTCTTGGTGCTAGAGAGGTGACCATAGCCTCTAGTGATGACATAGCCATAGGCACCACAGCCATTGCCCTGGGCAATCCTTTCGGCTCGGGCATAGCACTGACTGCAGGATATATCAGCAAGAGCAGTGAGCAGATAACTGTCACCATAGCCGGTGCTACAAGAACCATTAGATGTATGAGAATGGACACATCTATCAACAATGGCAATAGTGGTGGCGGAGTGTTCGACATCAATGGACATCTCATCGGCATATCCAATGCCAAGAACACCTCCAGTCAAGTGGAGAATGTGTCCAATGCCATTCCGTCCAGTGACATCAAGGCATTTGTGGAGAATATATTGCATTTCTACAACAAGGCACTTCAAGATGATACTATTGTCGACAAAACAGTGGGCTTGCACAAATATATCGTGGGCATCACTTATTCCAATATAAATCCTTCTCGTGAGATAGAAGATGACGGGAGCAACTCTCTTCACAACGATATGAAGGTGGTAAGCATCACATCTGGTGGCACAGCAGAGAGTATGGGACTCATGGTGGACGATTATCTACTCGGTGTCAGTATCAAGAGAAACGGACAGACAGAGACAAATGACTATTATTTCAATCTTGGATATGAACTGCAGTCATTCATGCTGTCACTGAGAGAGGG
>CAMYXB010000024.1 GCA_947303145.1 uncultured Clostridia bacterium
TGCTTTGGCAACTAAAAATCACAATATATGCGATATTTTGTAATATTTTTTTAGAAATGTCGATATTTTTGTCTATGTGTTTTATATGATAAGGACTTATACTAATATTATAATACATATATGGAGAGCGAAAATGGATAGAGAGGAGATAATTAGACGTATCACACTGTCTAGGACAAGGGCCAATCTTTCTGCTAGAGCCCTGTCTCAAATGGCAGACCTTAATGACGGATATATCTCTCGTCTTGAGAGCAAAAAGGACTTCCTTCCCAGCATGGATAGTTTCCTTGAAATTATTTCCGCCTGCAAGGTTTCCCCAGAAGAATTTTTCTATTATGATATGGATATGTATGCCAAAGATAAACAAATAATAGAAATGCTAAAGATTTGTAGTAGAGAAAAAAAAGACATAGTTCTCGCTATTCTCAAACTATGCTAATTATAAAAAAATATAAAAAAATATAAAAAATTTTCAAAAAAAACAGAGAAAAACGCAAATTTCCCTGTTTTTGTATTTTTTTATTTTCCTTCGTTCTTTTTGCGATAGTCTTGTCTGCCACGAATGGTGTGGTCGAGGATTTTCTTCCTCATTCTTATGGCTTTGGGCGTAATCTCCAAGAGTTCGTCCTCGTCCAGCATGTCTAGATATTGCTCAAGGCTCGGCTTTTGCACAGGTTCAAGGCGGAGGGCGTCATCACTGGCACTGCTACGAGTGTTGGTGAGGTGCTTGGTCTTGCACACATTGACTACTATGTCGTCCACTCTTGGATTGGTGCCGACCACCATGCCTCCATACACCTTTTCTCCCGGAGTGATGAATAGCCTGCCATGTTGCTGAGTGTAGAATAGCCCATACTGCACAGCCTCACCAGTCTCGAATGCCACGAGCAAGCCATAATTTCTGCTAGAGATGTTGCCCTTATATTCCTCATAACCATGGAAAACACTGCTCATTATACCTTCGCCATTGGTGTCGGTCATGAATTGACTTTTATAGCCAAATAGTCCTCTTGCAGGAATGAGATATTCTAGTCTTGTTCTACCGTTGTGACTTGACATGCTGACAAGTTCGCCTTTTCTTGCACCCAGCACGCTTATTACGTTGCCGGCCTTGTCATCAGGGAGGTCAATGACGAGGTCTTCTATTGGCTCACACTTTTTGCCATCAATTTCTTTATATAGCACTTTTGGCATACTTACTTGGAACTCATATCCGTCTCGCCTTAGATTTTCCATAAGTATAGATAAGTGCATCTCACCTCTACCCAGCACTCTAAATGTATCCGCATTCTCTGTATCGAACACTTTGAGACTGAGGTCTCTCACAGCCTCTTTCATAAGGCGCTCCCTCAGTTGCCTTGAAGTGCAATATTTGCCCTCTTTGCCAGCAAATGGGCTGTTATTTACCATAAAGCTCATCTCCACACTCGGCTCACTTATTTTTACGAACGGCAGAGTGTTGACATGCTCTTTATCACTGAGTGTGTCACCTACAGTGATGTTGTCAGCCCCTGCGATGCATACTATATCCCCCACGCGTGCCTCTGTGACAGGCTGTCTCTTAAGACCTACAAATTCGAACAAATTCTGCACCTTGAAAGGGACATTCTTGCTCTCTTCGTGATAATTGGTGACAATGAGGTTGTCTCCTATGTGCAATATGCCTTGTTCAATCTTGCCTACAGCCAGTTTGCCTAGGAAGTCATTTTGCTCTGTGGAACTGACCAGCATGTTGAATGGTTTGTTCTCATCTCCGCTAGGGCAAGGAATATGATTTATGATAGTCTCAAAGAGAGGTGTCATGTCATGCCCCTCTTTGTTCATATCTAGTGTCGCCACGCCGGATCTAGCAGAAGCATAGACTATGGGGCTATCTAGTTGCTCATCGCTAGCATTGAGGTCGAAGAGCAGTTCTAATATCTCGTCTTTCACCTCATCTATTCTACTATCCTTCCTATCAATCTTGTTGATGACTATGATTATCTTGAGATTGAGCGCCAAAGCCTTCTCTAATACAAATCTAGTCTGTGGCATAGGCCCTTCATAACTATCTATGACCAGCAGTGCACCATCTACCATTTTTAGCACTCTCTCCACTTCGCCGCCGAAGTCGGCATGTCCTGGGGTGTCCACGACATTCACTTTGACATCTTTATACATAAAGGAGGCATTTTTGGACAAAATGGTGATGCCACGCTCTCTCTCTAAAGCGTTGCTGTCCATCACCCTGTCCTCCACTTCCTGATTTTGTCTAAAGGCTCCGCCTTGCTTCAATAATTCGTTGACTAGGCTAGTCTTGCCATGGTCAACGTGTGCGATAATTGCTATATTTCTTACATTCTTATTTTCCATTTTTAAGCTCCCATATCCATATGCAAGATTCCTCTATCGTTCTTGCATTGTCTTTATCCTTCATTGTTTTAGTTTTTATTTCTTTTAGGCTTGTCCCAAGTTTAGAGAACACCATTCTCGTAGAAAAATCCTTCGGGTCGCATGTGAGATAAAGCCACTTTGCCCCATGATGCAATGCCACCTTCTTAATTAGTGTGCAACATTCATATTCCACAGATTTTAGGTCAAAGTCTCTCTTGAAAGTCATGGAAACATTGCTGTAATGCCCCTTGGCATCTGGTGGCAGGAAGGAATATGTCACCCGTCCTACACTGGTATTGTCTTTAGATAAAACCACGTCATATATATATGTGGGTGTCCTATATTCCGACCCATGCATCTTAGTCCCAGAAAGCACCAAGTTGACTATCTTGCCCTTAATTATGGCGAAGTCGTCAGAGGCGAATTCGAAGTCGTCTCCCCCCATTATATTGCTTTCATCGCCCTTTAGAGTATAGTCGTAAGGCAACGGGCTGTCTATATCTATGACATCTAGGTCTCTTGGAACATTTATTTTGCCCATGCAGTAATCGTATGCTTGACTAGTCAAGTGTGCGGGGATTATGGTGCATTTGCCTCTATATTTTTTCATGAGTTTGATGCCATCAATTATATTGTAGTGCTTGTCTGTTATGTCTGTCCCCGCCATGTCTAAAAAGGCAGTATCGCTATGCTCTATCATATGCATCACGTTGTCACACATAGCAGTATCACCACTAAAAGATACCACTTTGCCAGATAATGTATCCTTCACCATGTAGCCATAAGCATCTATGGCACCATGTTCCACTTTAACACTCTCTATCTCATAGTTCTTGTAGCAAAACTTTCCCATAGTGGAGCAGTCGACAAATGTGATGTATTTCTCAAAGTTCAGTTTCTCATAACTCGAGTCTGTCATGCCAAGCCTACATAGAGCCTTTATTCTTTCCTCTCCCCCTGGAGGGCAGATAATGGTGGCATAGGAGGAGGGGAATTTGTCAGATGCGAGTTTCCACATAAAACTAGCGATGTCAAAGTAATGGTCTAGATGATAGTGAGTGATGAGGAATAGACTCATTTTTTCTATCTTTTCGTGATGGAGCAGATTTTCGTTGCTTTTTAGGAGTTGTTTGAGAGTGCCTTGTCCGCAGTCGACCAGTATGTTATCATCGATAAGATAACTAGCACAAGCCCTTTTCGTCCATATGCACCCAGTGCCTAGAATGGTTATTTTCATATGTCCTCCTTTTTTATCCTTTATATTTTATACATTTTTTATTAAATATCAAGAGCAAATTATATATTCACTAAAAAAAGTGAGTTGCGACTCACTTTTTTTCATATTAGTGTATTGTTTTCTCCTGTAAGTCATAATCTTCTTCATATTCTTTGGATATGGCGTATTTCTTCCTAAATGACCTAGATTTTCGAAATTCCTCTTCAATAAATCTTGCCTTAGTAAGTCCAGCATTGTATTCCTCTCTTGTTATCCTGCCTATTCTAAGTAGATAGTCGGGATAATAGTAGTCCACCACATCAGTGGTGCCGTCATTTACACCTTTTTTAGATAGCACAGTGCGGATTGTCTTAAAGACAATGGAAAGATCCATTTTAAGCGACATCTTCTCGACATATATCCTGTCATAAATGAAAGCACTATCCCATGTATTGTCTCTGCCATTTACAGCAGATAGGCCAGTTATACCAGGCTTCACCTCGAAGGCTTTCATTTTGTCTGGAGTGTAGAATGTGACGTCTTTGATAAGTCTAGGTCTGGGGCCTATCAGGCTCATATCTCCCTTAAGCACATTCCATAGTTGAGGCAATTCGTCTAGACTAGTTTTTCTTATGAAAGTGCCGAACTTCGTTATCCTCTGTGAGTCAGGGAGTAGGTTGCCATTAGCATCTCTTTTATTGGTCATACTGCGGAATTTATACATATAGAATATTTTGCCATTCTTGCCGGGACGAGGCTGAGAGAAGATGACAGGGAAACCATTGAATATGGCAGTCAAAATGACGAGCAATAAAAGCAGTGGTGACAACACTATCATCATAACAAAAGAAATGAATATATCAAGTAATCTTTTGAAAAATCTATACATACTTTAACCTTTTAATGTATTAACTAAATTATTTTACCACAAAGTATGCCTAATAATCAAGTATAAATTTACATCTTGTCCAGAACTTCTATGCCAAGAAGAGACATACAATCGCACAATACCCTCTCCACGACATAGGTCATGGTGAGAAGGGATAGGCGTTTTTTATCATCTTTTTCATTTATAATATTGCACGAATTGTAGAAGGAATTGAATTTGTTCGCCAGTTTGTATGCATAGTCTGCCACAATATTTGGAGCCAACGACTCATACGCCCTAAGTATATTATCCTTATAGGATAACAACTGCAGTGCCATGCTTGAGTCAAAATAAGACGTGTCAAAGGCCTTTTGTGAAGCAGAGAAGCCTGCTTTCCTCAGTATAGACTTGGCTCTAGTGATGGTGTAGAGCATATATGGGCCAGTCTTTCCCTCAAAGGAACAAAACTTGTCTATGTCGAAGATATAGTCTTTGGCTCTAAATATGGACAAATCAGCGAACTTGAGCGCAGATATAGCCACTTTTCTTACGATGTTCTCCACATTCTCGGCAGAGAGCGTGTTTATATCTTTGCCACTTTGCAAGATTTTCTCATGAGCCTTGCTCTCCACATCTCGTATGAGAGAGTCTAGTTGCATCACACCGCCCGCGCGTGTTTTGTATGGCTTGCCGTCCTTGCCATTCATGGTGCCGAAGCCAGCGAAGTCCATCTCAATGTTTTTCTCCAAAATGCCCGTTCGCTCAATGCATCTAAATAGTTGTCTAAAGTGCATCTCTTGCCTATTGTCCACCACATAGATTATCCTGTCTACTCCCAGTTCCTTATCCCTCTGCACTACAGTGGCGAGGTCAGTGGTGCTGTATAGCACAGCCCCATCTGTCTTTTTTAGGATAAAAGGAGGCATCTCATTCTTATCACTCTCATCAGTTATGTCTACCACGAGAGCCCCTTGACTAGTCTTAGCCAGTCCCTTTCTAGTGATTTCGTCTATCACATAGTCATAATACTTCTGCGTGTCGCTCTCCCCCAGCCACAAATCGAAATGCACATTAAGGTGGTCGTAATTTTTCTTTAGGTCTTTAGAGGATACATCTAGTATGTGTTTCCATAGAGCCACATATCCACGTCTGCCATTTTGCAATTCAAGAGTAGCCTTTTTTGCCTCATTCATATATTCTTCATCACTTTTCGCTTTTGCATTAGCTTCGGGATAAAGTGTTTCTAAATCTTTGATTGTTATAGGAGATTCCTTGGGATATTCACCAGTGTATTTTTCATCAAAATACACCCACTCATTGTGGCGGAGTGATAACTCATGAATTATCATGCCCATCTGCAGTCCCCAGTCTCCAAGATGCACATCGCCTATGGTTTCACACCCCACCTTTTGACATATCCTCTTGATGCTCTCACCTATAGTGGCACTCCTGAGATGTCCCACATGAAGAGGCTTGGCGACATTGGCTCCGCCATAGTCCACCACTACCTTTTTATCGCAAAAATTGAGTTTTTCATCAAATTTTTCATCAAAATCGCACAAAAAACTATCAATTTTCTCTTTTTTTACAAAAAAATTGATATATCCCGGTCTCGCTATAGACACATTTTCTATTAAATCATTGCCCTCAAGTTGACTTGCAATATCCCCCGCTATGTCCATGGGAGATTTTTTATATACTTTGGCAAGCGAGAGTGCCATGTTGCATTGATAGTCGCCCATGCCCTCCACAGCACACTCCTGCACCAAATTCTCTTCATCGCACACATATCCACTTTTCTTTAATGCTTCATTAAATATTTCATTTATTTCTTCTACAAGTTTATTCATTACAGCCTTTCCTTTGAAATTATGTTATCACAACCCGCCCCTTTAGTCAATCTAAACATCAAAACCTTATAACATATTATTGACACAATTCAACAGAAGAATTGTGCTGTAAAACATATATCTTTTAATAAAGATGTAGTGAGGTGAGAAAAATAAAAAACAGGGAATTAAGTAATATTCAGCATTACGTAAAAATTACTAAAATACAGTAAAAAAAGCGTTTGACATGTTAGTCACAACCGCTTTTCTATTATTTTGTTGTAAATAAAGCAACGAAAACAGCATCAGTGGACTTTATAGACTTCTTTCATCTAAGTCTAAAAATTCTTCGTATACTCTGGCGTCTATGCCTTTCTTTTCTACACTATCTAATAAGCCGGCGCCATCTAAAGTGGATTGCAGTGAAGGTGATGATTGCCCATCAAAATTGGCTATACTTATCTGATGTCTTGTATTTTCCATCTCTTTTTCATTTAGAAGAAAGAACTTTAGTCTTTCTTTTCCTAAATCCCATGTAGGGTCGCAATAATATGGTCTATCATCTATATATAGTTTACTGATAGAATGGTTGATTTTTGTCAATTCTCTTCCAATATTTAATCTATCTGTTCCGCAAAAAACCCGTTCACTATAAATACCCATTTCCGATAGAAAGAAATTAAATAATGCACTAATACCTACGCATACCGATTCCTTATCAAAAAGAGCATAAAAAGCAGAACGAATGCGATCTCTCAACACTAAATATTCTTTTCCTTTATTTCCTTCTTGTTTCATTGATTTTTCTTGCGCTGCTTGTTTATCTGCATACTTAATATTATCACAGATATAGCGGTAAATCTTGGATATATTATATATATCGCTTTTATTTTTGTCGCAAACAGTATTTATTATATCATCACATCTTTGCTTTAGCATTATCATTTGCGAGGTTGTCAGTGGAGTATTGATGTCATACCAAGTAATATTACTATCAATAAACCATGACTCTTTTAGTAGTGATGGATAAGAATTGATTAAATATGAAAAAATTGATAGTGTTAATTCTATTTTTACATCTTTATTTTTAGATGCTTTTTTTAGAAGAGAGTGTATATTATCCAATTTGTTCAAATTATCACAAAATCGAATAGAAATAATTGATTCATTATCTATTTGGATATTATTTAAGCCATTAACTGCGTAAATATTGCTATCTAAAAGAAAAAGACTAGAAAGATTCTTTGTATTTATATCCAATTTTTTTATTTTTCTTTGACTTGAAAGAGTTAATTCTTTTAGATTATAACATTTATCTAAACCATCCAAATCTTCTAGTTGGTTTTGTTCAAGTTTTTTTCTAGTGCTATCCTTATATTGAGATATTACTTCGTTTACTATATTTTCTGCACCACTTGTTGTATCGTTTTCTCTAGATTTAATGTCTTCATATATTTTTTTACCCAAATTTACGTCAACAATATAACTACCTTCAATAAGTAGCGAAGTTAAATTGGGCAATTTTTCAATTCCCTTGAGACTTTTCAACCCTCTTCCAGTTGTTATTATATTATGCGTTGATAGTGTTTCTACTTTTGATAGCAAATCATCTGACAATGTGTCGCAGTTTTCTATATCCTTGACACCATATTTACCTATTAGTATTGCTTTTACTAAAGCAAATAAAGGCGGATTTTCTTCTCTACTTAACATATCTTATACCTATTTTTACTTCTAACAAAACGTGCCTACTAGATTTATTTGATGACAAACCTTACGACAATCTATTCCTATATCATATTTTTTTCAGAGCAGAAATAGTTATAAATATTTTATTTATCACTATTATCTTCGACATCTTTTTTTTCAAGTGATAAAAATTTTTCTAATTGTTGTCTCATTATTTCCTCATCATAAATATCAACAGAAGGGGTAGTAAATTCAAAAGATTTACTTCCCTTTATGTGTTTTACTTTCAAATTTTTTAATTCATCCATTTTTGATAATTTTGATTTTACTTGTCTAATTTGAAATGTCTCTTCAACTTATACTAACAAAAAACCATTTATCTTTTATTGCTAACAAAGGTTTACTTTTTTTAACTGGTGGATCACCGGGGGCTCGAACCCCGGACACCCTGATTAAGAGTCAGGTGCTCTACCAACTGAGCTAGTGATCCATATTATCGTTCCTCGAACTTTTTTTGTTAAGGGTGTCCGGGGAAACCCCTCCGCTACGACATAAAGTCTCCGCCCGCTTTGGCTACAAACTCGCCACTGGCGACTTTGCTTTACGCGTCGCGCCCTGATTAAGAGTTGAGGGTGGGAATGTAAAATGCATTTTAACATTCACACACGAAACGAATTAATACAAAGTATTAAGAGTCAGGTGCTTCTTTCCACTGAGCTAGTGATCCATATTATTGTTCCTCGAACTTTTTTTGTTAAGGGTGTCCGATTAACCCCTCTGCTACGACATAAAGTCTCCGCCCGCTTTGGCAAGAAAGTTTATGTTTACAGACCCCATAATATTACAAATATTTGTCTTTGTCAAGCCCTTTTTTATAAAAAAAGACAATAATTTGTGTATTTGGGGTCTAACACATATTTTAAGTAGGATTAGAATTCTTTAAGAGTGGCATTGACGAGGGACATATCCACTTTTCCAGCATAATTTTCCTTAAAATGCTTCATAACAGCAGGAATGGACTTGTCATCTAGGGAAGAGATAATGTCGTGTATTTCTTCTTTGGATAACATCTTGGGCAGATAGACGGCTACTATGCTCTTTTGCTCATCTATTTTCTCCGCCTCAGCGTTGTTGCCTGCCTTCCTATAACTCTCCGCTTCATCTGTCAATTCTTTTATAGTTTTTTGAATGATAGCCACAAGGTCCATATCAGAGAGATTTTCGCCCTTTTCTCTTTTCTTCACTTCTTCCATCATTGCCTTGGTCATTACTACAGAATAGATGGCTCGGGCATTGCTATTTTTGCTCTTTATTGCCTCTGTGTTGGCTTTCTTTATTTCGTCTAGTATCATACCTGTCTCCTTTTATATGCATATTTTGAGATTTTTTTTGAGATTTGTCAAGTCATTATTTTATGTGAATAAAATGATTTGACTAAAAGATGTAAAAAAGATATATTTTAATATGTAGAGGAATATTATGAAAAGATTTAGATATATTTTACTTTCTTTTATCCTTTTGGCTCTTTGCCCCATGCTTGTTGCTTGTGGGGAAAATACATTGGAGAGTGTGCCATGGAGAGCCTCCGCCAATAGTGAGGAGGAGATTATAGATATGGTGGACACTCGCACTGAATACATGTTCTCTAGTGGAGTGAGTAGTGCCTCTGTGCCAGTCACATACAAGACCACCATAACCTATACATTCCACAATACCATGGAGGGAGATATACTGGATAGAGTGGTGAGGGACGAGATTGTGCTCACCATGACCAGATTTAAGGGAGAAGTGTCGCCAAGAGCGAGGTATAGTGTCACCAGATTTGTTGACGGACAAGTGGTGAGCGAGGCTAGTAGAGTGTATATCAAGAGTGGCTCCAATATGTTATGCTACATAGATTCTGTAGACTATGTGGGCGAGGATAGAGCGGAGGAGAAGAGTCGAGATATGCTCAGCGAGTATGCCGATGGAGAATATTTCCTAAAACTTGCTGGTGAAGTCATTAAATACAATACCCTTGGCAACGCATCGAGAGTGTATACCAAGAATTTCGAGTCTGTCACATACTATATGCTCTCACTTGCCTCTGCAGATAATGTCAACAACGCCAAGAAGATTTTTACTAGCAATAGAGAAATCTTCGACAATCCATCTCTGCTTGAGATGAAGGACAAGGTGATAGACTCCATATCCAGCATGGACTATCAATATGGGATAAATGATGACAGAGAGGGATACCTGTCTTATTTTGCCATGAACTACTCACTTTCTAGATATATTGAGGGGCTTGATGGCGAGAGAGAGACATACCTTGATGTCAGCATGGTGACGAAACTAGATAAAAAGGGAGAAGAAATAGGCGAAATAGAGGATATAGAGGACAAGGGGGAATACACTTGTGCACATTTCCTCAAAACTGCCACATCTCCCACAGGCTACGTGATTTATCGTGAGAGTGAGGGAGAAGATGCCTATCAGCAGATTACAGTGTCATCTAACGGGGATAATAGATTTATCAAAATAGAGCAGTTTGCCTCTGGTGTGCTGAGTAGTAGCAATATTTACACAATAATAGATGATGAGGTATACATTTTGGACAATACCGAGAGGACTTATACCAAGGTGACAGATGACACGTTCTCATTGCCTAGAATATTTTATCTAGATTTCACATGGCCACTTTTGAGTGGAGATAGCGAGCAGAACATATATACATTCGGCACTGCGGAGGATAATTATAGCCTGCGACTTGAATTAGATAAAGTGTCTTGCGTAATAGTTGGGGAGGAGAATTTCGAGGTGATGGAGTATGAGAGAAGTGTCAAGAGTGACATGAACATTCTTCTCACTTCTTACACATTGATAGAGCCATGATAGAGTTTATTCACCAAATCTTCTCCACAGTCTTTGGCGACAACGTAATCCTCGCCACCATACTTATTAGCATGGTTCCCATCATTGAGGTCAAGGGAGCCATTCCTTTTGCTATGTCTGAGATAATATGGGGCAGTCGTGCTTTAAGCGGAATGGAAGCCCTCGCTTTTTCACTAATCGGCAGTAGCATCATAGTCCCGCTTCTTGCTCTATTGTATTTCCCTTTGATAAGATGGCTCAAGGGGACGAGGCCCTTTAGACGTCTTGCAGAAAAAATAGAAAACAGAGTAAATAGACACAAGGATAGAGTGGACGGCAGACTAAAGTCCACTCCCTCTCGCAAGGTTATGCTCGTCA
>CAMYXB010000025.1 GCA_947303145.1 uncultured Clostridia bacterium
AGAATAATTATGACGAAGATGTCTGTGGTGGGGCTCTGGTCCACCATACCGATTATGGCTATGGCTATGACAGTAGTTATCACAAATATATCTCTGGCTTCTTTGCCAAAAATGGTCTTGTATTTCATCACATAATATACTAGGGCAAGCGCACTCCCCACGAGGCCAGTAGAGGTGAGGTATTGGAGAATGGTGTTGTGCGCCATAACCACAGTATCGGTCATAACTCCCGGGACAGGCTCGTCAAAAGATGTGAAGCCTATGCCAAAGATGGGATTTTCCTTGAATTTTTCAAAGCACCATGGCCACAGAACATCTCGTCCGTTAAATGATATACCCATGCTAATATATCTAGCCACGAGGTCATAGATCGGCCCCCACAATGCGATGCATAATGTTGCTATGAGCAAGAGAAAAGAGACTGTGATTATGCCGAATATTTTCTTATTGTTAGATTTGACAAAGATATATATGTATCCCGCTAGTAGCAATATGGCGGATACTAGAGTGCATATTCTGGAATATGACAGGAATATCACCACAAAAAAACCAATGGCGCCAAGTGATAGCAGATAGTCGTGTTTTTTATTATTGAGTGCTAGATAGAGCATAGAGAGCATGGAAATGATGAGATAAACCGCTGCTACATTGATATTCTGCACACCAATATTGACCAATCCTTTGCTAGATATTGAATCCCAGAAATCTCCTGTCATAAGGTGAGCGATGATTAGTTGAAGGAAGATTTGCACGCCAGTTATAATGCTGTATTCGATAAACTTTTCTTTAAGATTTGCGGTGAAATTGATAAAAATGAAATAAAACACATATGCGATAAACATTTGTCCCGCCACCGCTAGAGAGGAGAGAGGGTTGAAGTGCCCTATGGCGCCACCAATAAAGACGGCAAATATAAGTAGCATAAAGGGATAGAACATAATTCCCTTTTGCGCCCTGCACTTCCTCACTGCCAGCATTTTGACCAAGAAATACACAAGTCCTGTGAGGAATATGCCTATGGCTATGCCATAATAGATGTATACAGACTCGTCCTTGAAACTATTGAGAAAAAAGGCGATATTAAGCGGGATAAATAGTGCATTTATGGGACTATCACAGAGAATAAAGATGCACAGGAGATATGTAGCACATATTATGGCGAAGATGTGCCCAAGCCCTAGTATTTGAAAGACTATTCCAAGTGCAAAGATGATTAAAAGGGCATATCTGCCCTCGAGAAAATTTTTAATCTTTTGTATCATTTTGTTTTCCTTTTAATACTCTCATGTAGTCGCTAGTAGCGATATTGACGCAATCGTCCCAAGTGAGATATAGAGTATCAAAGGCATTTTGACACACTTTTTTATACTCTTCCTCGTTGCTGAATATTTTCATCATCTTGTCCGCATAGGATTGTTCGTTGTTATCCGAGACATAGCCGTTAAAGTCTGGCGTGACTGTGTCTGCAGTGGTGGCACCCTCAAGGAAAAGTGTAGGTGTCATCTGGCTAGAAGCCTCTATCTGCACGAGAGAATTGCAGTCGTATAGCGAAGGGAAGAGGAATAGGTCTGCCATACGATAGAGCATGGCTGTCTTTTCTCTCTCCACTATCCTGCCAAGGAAGAGAACTCTGTCCTCTATCCCCAAATCCTTGCATAAGGCTTGCATATCCTCACTATCTGGGCCTGTGCCAGCGAAAAGCATCTTAAATTTGAAACCATTATCATACAATATTTTGAGTGACCTTATGATAAAGTCAATGTTTTTAAGCACTGTTATTCTGCCCATGAAGAAAAACACCTTTTCGTCATCTTCTATGCCAAGTTCCATTTTATATTTTGCCACATCATCTAGGTTAGTATACAGATGCAAGTCTGTGCCATTGAGCCTAGTGAGAGGGAGTGATTTTGCTCCATATTCCTCATGATACATTCTGCCCACAGCGCCATTGACTGCCCAGCATTCATCACACTTATTGAATACCTTCATGATGCTTTTGAGGAGCATTTTGCTGATTAACTTGTTGTTATGCGTAGATTTCAAGAAATCTCTGTAATACTGGCTATGCATAGTGGCGATAAGGGGGATATTGTGCTTTTTGGCATACTTTGCACCCATTTTGCCCACACCGAACGGCGAGTGAATGTGCACTATGTCAAGGTCTGATGAAAAGACAGCTTTCTTAAACTTATGGCTCATGCTGGGTAGAGGCATATCGTAGTCTATGAAGGGAAGTTTGAAGATGGGACATCTCACTACTTTGTAAGGGAGAGTGCTGTCATCGAATGGCTTCCTACCTTTAGTAGTGAACACTGTGACGTCTGCCACTTGACACATTCTCCTAGCATAATTATCCACCACCATCACCACTCCGTCTATCATAGGGAAGAAAGTGTCGATGAATAGTCCAATTCTTGGCTTTCTGCCAAGGAGGGAGGACAATTCTTCTATGTTTATATTGCTTTGCTCTGCCATTTATTCACCTCTTTTGTTTATTTATGATAAATAAACTATATCATGTATTATGCAAAATTGCAATAAAGAATTAGGGAGACATATCATAATCGCCTTAGTTGTAGCATAGATTTTATTAAAGACGAGGAGAGGAGAAGTTATGGAGAAGGTAGCAGTGAAAAATAATATCATGCCATATATCAAGGGTGTAGCAGTGGGCACAGGGTTATCTGTGGTGGGAGTTTTGGCTTTGGCATTCATCTATAGGCTCACTGGCATAAGTGATGGAATGATAAGGATAATCAATCAGTTGCTGAAAGTAGCAAGTGTATTCTTCGGCACTCTTGTATGCGTGAGAGAGGACAGAAAAAAGGGACTCATGAAGGGTTCTATTGTAGGAATATGCTACACACTGGCTACATATATTGTTTTTTCCCTATTGTCATCATCTATGGCTTTCAACTTAAGTTTCGTATTTGATTTGCTCTTTGGCGGAGTGATGGGAGCTATATGCGGAGTGCTGGCTATAAATATGTATAAAAAATAGTAATTCAATATATAAAATATACTGAAAGTGGCAATAATCATTCACTATGAGGGGCCACTTTTATTTTTTTTGTGCATATTGAGTGTTTATTCATAAATTAGTTGTTGACTAAAAATTTATTTTTTTGTATACTCTATGGCATACGGAAAGGAGAAACTTGCTTAATTATGACCAAAACTAGATCTCGTGTTAAAATTATTCTAGTTGCGATTTTAATCGCACTAGGTCTTTTCTTGACTTTTGGGAGTTTCGTTATCCCTACTACCAACACCACTTATAGAGGATTTTTCAACGCAATCAACTATGGCTATGATATAGGTGGCGGGAGATTGTCTGTGTATGAGGTGTCTAGCGAAAATCCAGATTCTGCCCTTGGCAATCTAAGTGGCAAAATAGACAGAATAGTGGGAGACTACCAAGTTTTCTTTAGCGACAAAGGGCTCAATGTCACTCGTCAAGAAGATACTATAAGGATAGAGGTGTCGTCTTTTGACAATTCCAATATAGCCAACACATTCTCAAGATCGGGCTTTTCTGTAGACTTGTTCGATATTATCGGTAGCAGTGAGGGCATACAATTCACCAAGCAGAGCAGTTTCGACAGCGTGGAAGATGATGCACTTGATGGCACATATATCACTGGGTGCAATATGCTTTCATCTCAAGTGGGCGCTGATGGCACTGTGTATTATCCTATAGAGATAACATTTAACCAAGAAGGACAGGAGAGGTTTAGAGAGCTTACTCGTGAGATAGCCTCGTCTGATACTGACAAACTATATATTTATGTCAATGGACAGAACTATACATCAAGTGGAATGGATATCACTAGTGTTATGTCATCTCTCACTCTGCCAGTCACTAGCCAAAGCACAGCAGAGGCATTGAGATTGCAGATACTCGCTCTAGCTAAGCCTCTTCTTCTTGAGAAGGTGGTGGACAGCACCATATCTGCTTCTCTTAATTCTTCCGCTTCCACAGTTTTTGGCAATGCAAGACAGATGCTTATATTGGCACTTAGCCTTGTTATAATAGCCACTATCACTTTCTTTATCGTAAAATACAGAATGTTAGGACTATTCGCCACATTGGCTCTAGGTGCCTTCATGGTGGTGTATTCATTCCTACTTCAGTCCATTCCACTCATCTTGATTGATGTTAATGGACTTATTGGGGTGCTCATCACTTATGCACTGCTTGTCATATCTATGGTGAGCATATTCGAGAAAGTGAGAGAGGAATACAGTCTTGGCAAGAAGATACCCAACTCTGTCACATCTGCATTTAAGAAGAATGTTCTGCCTTGTCTTGAGAGATTCGCCATTCTTGCCATAATGTGCATCATAGTTTTCTTGACAGGTATCATGGGACTTAGGTATATGTCATTTGCACTGCTTGTGGGATTGTTCGTGGACTACTTTGTTCTGTTCGTTGTCCTCAGAGGACTATGCTCACTCTATCTGCCTATCAATTCCACCAAGAGAGCATATTACAACTTAGAGAAAAGGGAGGCCAGAGACAATGACTAACAAGAAAGCAGATTATTTAAGGTTCTTCAAGCCTTGCATGATAGCAGTGGGCATAGTGCTCTTAATATCTATTATACTCACAGCTATTTTTGGATTTAACAAAAGTGTCGATTTCGTTGGCGGAACACAACTAGTGGTGGGTTTTGATTATGCCAAACCTGACATAGACATAGAGAGGGAGGAAGATTTCCTCACAGCATCAAGAGCAGTGGACAAGATATTACTTGACAATGGTGCTAGAGTGCAGTCTTTCCAAGTTCAAGGTGAATATGGCACCAAGTCATTCGTAGTGACCATCTATGATACAAAGGTAGAAAAAGTCAACAATATTAGAGTGGATATTAACAAGAGATTTAATAATTCTGCCGAATTCCACGCTCTAGTCGAAGCAGGCAGGGAAGAAGAAATCATCGGAAAAAGCACCGATTTGACACTCAAGACTTCTCGTATAGACGGCTATATATCCAGTCATGCCCTCTTACTCACCATATCCAGCGTCATTTTTGCATTAGTTCTCACTATGCTATATAGTTTCTTTAGACTACGCATGGCAGGTGGACTCACTGTGGTGTTTGGCGCGATAATAGACGTTCTTTTAACACTTGCATTCATTTCTCTTGCTAGAATCCAAATATCCTCATACATCTTTGCAGCAACGGCATCTATTGCCTTTATCAGTGTATTCGCATCATCTAGCTTGCTGTTTAGGATAAAGGAGCTTTCACGAGACATCAAGTATTCCTCTTATACCAATTATGACCTTGCCAATCTCGCTGTAGATAAAGAGTGGCATAAGAATCTCATGCTGTATATCATAGGTTTCATCATGATAGCAGTGGTGGGACTGGTGTCAATGAGCTTGCTTCATCTATCTCTTGTCATACTAGCAGGACTTGCGGTGGTCATGGGTACGCACGTATTCCTTACCCCAGCATTCTGGGCACTCATCAACAAGACTAGAGAGAAAGTGGTGACAGTGCAGACGGAAGAGAGCAGGACGGACAAGTCCGCCGAAGTCATAGAAATAGCAGAATAATATGATAGAGAAAATCACTTCAAAATATGAGGTGATTTTTTTATTTTGCTTTGAGAGAATTTTGTGCTATAATTTGACCATAAAAGATATAATGAGGATAACATAATGATAAAGTCTAGCAATATATCTCCTATACTGCTATCTCTTTTGCACAAGAGAGGACTAGAGAGTGAGGCGGAGATAGAACATTTTTTGAATCCAACGGAGAGCGATTTTTCAGACCCATATCTATTGCATGATATGGATAGGCTGGTGGATAGGATAAGGCGGGCAGTGAGAGACAATGAAAAGGTGCTCATATTCGGTGATTATGATGTGGACGGCATCAGTGCAACCGCTATTTTAATCAAATACTTTGAGCAAAACAACTTTTATGTAGATTATTTTCTGCCCAACAGATATGTGGACGGATATGGTCTCACTTGCGAGGCTATACTCAAGATAAAGGAAAAATACAACCCCTCTCTCATCATCACCGTTGATTGCGGGATTTCTTGCTATAAGGAAGTGGAATTTGCCAGAACTCTCGGTATAGAGATAGCAGTCACCGACCACCACGATATTCCCGACATCATTCCCTCTGGCATAGTGGTGGACCCAAAACTTGAAGGACAGGACTATCCTTGCTCCTATTTATGCGGGACAGGTGTGGCATTTAAGGTGGTGCAGGCTCTATCCGGGCTAGAGGAGGCTAGGAAATATCTTGGCATTTGTGCCATAGCCACTATTGCCGACATCGTGCCACTGCTTGGCGAGAACAGAGCCATAGTCAAACTGGGCATGCAAGACTTTGAGAGCAATCTTCCTCTTGGCATCAAGATGCTGTTTGAGGAAAACGACTTGCCTCTCACTGCCTCGTCCAGCGAAATCGCCTTTAGATTGGCACCCAAGATAAACGCCTCTGGCAGAATGGGAGATGCATCTGTTGCATTGAGATTGTATATCAAGAAAGACAAGATACTCCTCAAAAATTCCATTGAAGAATTGAATAGAATGAATAATGAGAGGCAGGCTCTATGCAACAAAGTGTATGCCGATGCTAGCGAGAAGTTAAGCAGAATAAATGTCGCCAATTACAACTCTATCGTGCTATATAGCAAGGACTGGGATAGCGGAATACTAGGCATTGTGGCATCGAGGATTGCAGGGGAATACAACCGCCCCACCATTCTTCTATCCGACCTAGGAGAAGAACTTAAGGGCAGTGCAAGGAGCATCAATGATATTGACATACTCAAAGCCATTTCTTCGCAAAAAGAGGTGTTGGTGACATTTGGTGGACACAAGATGGCAGCGGGATTGACCATTGAGAAGAAAAATTTTACCAGTTTTCTCTATCATCTCAATGAATATATCGCTAGTCACTACACACCGCAGGACTTCTTGCCACGAGATAACTATGACTATGAACTAAGTAGCGATGAAGTGACACTTTCTTTAGTAGAGGAATTAAAACTTCTAGAGCCGACAGGTTGCGACAATCCCAAGGCAGTGTTTAAGGTGGCAATAGACGACCACGCCACCATAACTACCATGAAAAATCACCCACGCCATATCAATATCATATCTGGCAATATGAGTATAGTGGCATTTAATAGTTATAAGTCTTTGTCTGTCCTCAAACTTGCCAAAGACAGAAGTGCTTTTGTGGAATTGCAGGACAATGCCTTTAGGAGCAAAAAACATGTCAAGGCTATTGCACGAAGTTTCCTCACAGGCCCCATCTCTAGACCAAGGCTAGATGTGTTGCATGGGGAATATCTCAAGCAATTGTTTTACGATAATAGGGCTCCTAGACAAGTGGATATTTGCTATAACATAGACAACTTGATAAATAAAGCAGAGCAGGAATTGTTCGGAACGCTCATAGTCTGCAACGAATATTCCTCTTATCAAGATATTTGCAAAAAGACCGAAGGCAAGAATTTCAAGCACTTCATATACAGTGTGCTTTCTTCCCATGGACAGAATGGCATACTCCTTTGTCCAGCGGGATTTGATAATCTCGGCTCATATAAGAGAATTATCTTTGTAGACAGTCCTCTAAGCAGCGAATATCTAGGTCAAGTGTGCGAACACACTTCTTCTCAAATAATGATAGTCAAAAATAAAAAATGGAGCAAATCTATTTTCTCGGGACTTGCGACTGACAGAGCCACATTCGCCACTTTTTTCAAACTTATCAGCACGCTTGCCTCTTCTAGATTTAACTTCGCAGATGATATAGGTCTATTTAGAGAGGCATGCAATATCTCAAAAACCATATCATTTAAGCAGTTTATATTCTGCCTCTACACATTCATAGAGTTAGAACTATTTAGAATGGAAGAAGAAATGGGTCTGTATACTCTAGTTGAGAATAAGGGCAAGACTCTCTCACTCACTGACTCCGCCTTTTATAACAAAGTGAATTTGATTATAAATGCAGCAGATAATAAGTGAAATATATTTTCAAACCATTATCTTCTATAACCGCTTGACAACTAGTGCTACTTGTGATACAATGCTCCTTGACCTAGGCAAAGGAATTCGCATTTTCCTTGAATTACAACGATTGCTTTGTCTATGGCGACTATTATAAAAGGAGACAAGACATGGATAAGGAAAGGAAACTGGAGATTATCAAGACCTACGGCAAAGATGAGAAGGATACCGGCTCTATTGAAGTCCAAGTGGCTCTGCTCACTGAGAGAATCAATCACCTTACCGAGCATCTTAAGGCTAATAAGGGTGACAAACATTCTTCTCGTGGACTACTTAAACTAGTTGGTCAAAGAAAAGGTCTTTTGAGATATCTTGAGAGACAAGATATTGAGAAGTATAGAAGCCTCAAGAAGTCACTCAATATTAGATAATTTGTATATAAAATGCACTCATTTAGTTCGTTCTATGAGTGTATTTTTTTATTTTTTATATTTGTGTGAAAAACATTTGAAATATTTTGGAAATTGTTGTAGAATGGTAGAGTTAGTATTAAAGGAGTAAGAAATGAGTGTAAAAGATAACGTCTTTGAGACGACCCTTGGCGGAAGGAAACTCACTGTGAGGACAGGAAAATATAGTGAGCAAGCCAATGGGACTTGCTGGGTGCAATGCGGAGAGACTGTAGTCCAATGCAGTGTCACCATGGCAGAAAATCCAAGAGATGGGATAGACTTTTTCCCGCTTGGAGTGGATTTTGAGGAGAAAATGTATTCCGTGGGCAAGATTCCCGGCGGATTCAAGAAGAGAGAGGGCAGACCTAGTGACAAGGCCATACTTACATCTAGGCTGATAGATAGGCCACTTAGACCACTGTTCCCTAAGGGCTTCTACAATGATGTGGCAGTGGTCTGCACAGCGCTGTCTGTGGATCCAGACATAGCCCCAGAGCCTATGGCCATGCTGGCCTCATCTGTGGCACTATCCATATCGGATATTCCATTCGCTGGACCTACTGGCAGTGTGGTGGTGGGGAGTATAGGTGACAGATTTATCATCAACCCCACACAAGAAGAGAGAGAGCAGAGCGATATGCACGTCACTGTGTCCGGCACTAGCGAGGCCATTCTTATGGTGGAAGCAGGAGCCAGGGAAGTGAGCGAGCAGAAGATGCTGGATGCCATCATGTTTGCACATGAGGAGATAAAGAGACTGGTCGCTTTTCAGCTGGATATTGTCAAGGCTGTGGGCAAGGAGAAGAGGACCGATATGCCAATATTTGCCCCAAGTGACGAGATAAATAATGCTGTGAGAAGTTATGCCAGCGAGAAACTGGACTATGCCCTAGACACATTTGATAGAGAAGAGAGACAGAATAGACAAGAAGCACTGAATGAAGAAGTCCTAGAGCACTTCAAAGACATCTATCCAGATAGTGAGAAAATGATTGGCGAAGTCATATACAAGATGACTAAAGAAAAGGTGAGAAGCAAGATTTTGAATGGTGGCATTAGACCAGACGGCAGGAAACTCACCGAGATTAGACCTATATGGTGCGAAGTGGGTGTGCTCCCTAGAGTGCATGGCAGTGCTGTATTCACCAGAGGGCAGACACAAGTCCTCAATTGCCTCACACTTGGCACTATTGCCGAGGTGCAGAAACTCGAAGGACTCGATGATGAGGACGCCAAGAGATACATCCATCACTACAATATGCCTCCTTATGCTACGGGTGAGGCAAGACCACTCAGGAGCCCCGGTAGACGTGAGATAGGTCATGGCGCACTGGCTGAGAGAGCGCTTGAGCCTGTCATTCCTAGTGAAGAGGATTTCCCTTATGCACTCAGGCTCGTCAGCGAGGTATTGAGTAGCAACGGTTCATCTAGTATGGCCAGTGTGTGTGGTTCCACACTTTCACTTATGGACGCTGGTGTCAAGATTAAGGCTCCTGTCGCAGGTATAGCCATGGGGCTTATCAAGGACACCGAGAGCAATCGTGTAGCCGTCCTCAGTGATATTCAGGGTATGGAAGATTTCCTCGGCGATATGGACTTCAAAGTGGCTGGCACAGAGAAGGGTATCACCGCTATCCAAATGGATATTAAGATAAAAGGCATTGACAAAAACATTTTGACTACTGCCTTAAATCAAGCCAAAGAGGGCAGACATCACATTCTGTCTATTATGCTAGATACAATAAGCGAGCCAAGAGAGAGTCTGTCTAAATATGCACCTAAGATAATCACATTCAGCATCGATCCAGAGAAGATAAGTGAAGTCATCGGTAAGGGTGGCAAGACTATCAATAAGATTATCGAAGAGACTGGCGTGAAGATAGACATAGATGATGACGGACAAGTATTCATCGCTACTCCAGACGAAGAGATGGCACAAAGAGCCAAAGAGATTATCGAGAACATCGCCAGAGACATTGAAGTCGGTCAAGAGTATTGTGGCAAAGTGGTTCGCATTATGCAGTTTGGTGCTTTTGTGGAACTGGCTCCTAACAAAGACGGCATGATTCACATCTCCAAACTCTCCAAAGATAGAGTAGAGAAAGTGACTGATGTAGTAAACGTTGGAGACACTGTCAAAGTGGAAGTTATCAAGGTCGACATGAAAGGCAGAGTTGACCTCAAACTTATAGAAAAATTGTAAAAAATACACAAAAAATCGTAAAAAAAGTGAAAAAATATGCGATTTTTCACTTTTTTTATGTAAATTTAATTTATGTGCTTGACAGCACTTGTGTCA
>CAMYXB010000026.1 GCA_947303145.1 uncultured Clostridia bacterium
TAAAACGATGCCGATGATGCTGAGTGGGTGATCTAGAAACTGACTAAGTGTCCTGCCAAGCAAATAATTCATAACTACCTCCCAAAAAAACAACCTATTGATATGCACATTATATCAAATGTCTAGCAAAATTTCAATAGGCAAAATAAATATTTTTTCTGCTCTCTATATTTCAAGATTATGTGCTTCAAGAAAAGCGTAAAAATCGCCCTCTGTGAGCATAAAATGAGATAAAATGGATAGTAATGTGGTCCCTGGTTGAATGGTTCTACTTATCTCGAATGCGACAAAACTAGACAGTAGCAATATCTCACTTTTTTTTATCTTTTCGCTAGGCAAATGGCGTAGAATGTCGCTAAAATCCATACTGCTATAAGGATAGGACAGCACAAAAAAGAATATGACGTGAGATAAGACTGTGATAAGCGTATCGCTGATACCTGACACTTCTTCTAGTGGAGGAAAGATATACTTGACAATGGTGTCCTCGATAGTAAGTAGTATTGTTCTCTTCCTTGACTCTCTAAAGTATGATAGAATGAGGGACTTCTTGAAATCTCTCACTACATCTCTTGAAAGTAGAACATATTTCAAAAAATTTTCTACCTCACTATCGTCCAGTTTTACAAGCAGGGCAATATCCCTGACAAATACAGGTGTATGATTGTTCTCCACCACATAATAGAAGGCATCTTGATGCTTACTGAAATATTCTTTCCATTCTTCTTGTGGGAGGGAGAATAGTTTTTTGGCAGTTCTCACTATCTTGGTGTGACTAGAATATGGCAAAATGGCCACTATTTCGAAAACTTCCAGCCTCCTTTTCTTGCCACACAAATCTAGATGGACATCATATATACAGCGGTGATATGGGTCGATATTCTTGATGCCAATGATTACTTCTTTGGCCTCGTCAAAATGTCCTTCTCCCATGAGAAGTTTGGCATACATGATGAGCGCACGTGGGTCGCCAGCAAAATCATCAAGATTGTTCCTAGCAAGAGACAGAGCCAGTGCTACATCTCCTGCCATACAAAGAATGTTAAGGCATAGGCCTATCTTGCTCCCACATGGCTGGTCATAGGACATTATCTGTCTCCTCAGTGGGGGTAATCTAGCGCTGTCCTTTGCATGAGCAAGACACATATATAGCAGACACATCTCTGTGATAGTGAGGTCCTGACGGTGAGATAGAAGAAAGTCCATACCCTCTTTCTCTCTATCCGAACTAATGTATGACAGAGCCACCGCCTCCCTAGAAGTTGGAGACATAACACCCTCTTCCTTGCTGGCAAGTTCTATCACAGCATCATATTTCCCCTCAGAGAGAAGTCTCATCTGCAAGTCCTCACTCACTTCCTTAACATCTCTTATTTTCCTATCGAAGCGTGCCTGCACGTCAAGTATGCTATTTAGTCTCGCCTCTGCCTCATCTATGACGATTCTGTCGTTAGCAGTAGATGAGGCAAGGGAGAGATAGAGCTTAGCCAAGTCTCTATCGAATAAAAAAACTATCTCGCTAACTCTTATGTAAATCCTGGCCTTGTCATCATCACTTGCGGTGTCTAGTAGCAAGAAATATGTGACAAGGGCGTTGTCTATAAACTGCAACTTATAATAACTATCCGCTAGACACATGGCGACATCAAAATATTGGCTGTCAAGATAAGGGACAGAAAGAAAGTGCCTCACCGCTCCCATATAGTCCCCACTGTCATATAGCATCTTGCCATGGCGAGCGTAAAAAGTCTCGTCTCTTATAAATGCCAAAACATTGCCCTTGTCTCGCTTCACAAAATTTCTCCTTGGTAAAATTTATTCAATAAAATGACGAAAAACAACAAAAATTGTTAAAAAACTATTAAAAAATATTTTGATAAAAATACTAAAAAATGATAAAAAATCAAAAAAAATAACTAAAAATTGATAAAAACATGAAAAAAATCCTCAAAATTTAACATTTTTGAGGATAATGCATGCTAGTCATATATAAATCTGCCACACTGCTCACACTCAATATATCCATTGGAGTGGACCTTATTAAGTAAGGCTGAGGACAGCCCCATGGCACAGCCACCGCAAGCGTTGTTCCTTAGTGGCACGAACACTGGCCACACATTGCTCTGCCTGAGTCTCTTATAATGAGCAAGGAATTTGGAATCTAGAGATTTCTCCATGCTCAAAAGTTCTCCCCTCACTTTCTCTATCTGTGGGAGAAGGGTCCCCTCTATAGATGACGACTTCTCCTTGCACATTCTATATTTTTCCTTATTGGTCACTATGCTAGTCTTGCAATAATCGAAGTTTTTGAGAATATTGGAGATGCTTTCCGCACGTGAGGAGAGCACTCTCTCCATGCTGGAGAGTTCTCCCACCAAAGCATTGAGAGAGGAGATCTGTGACTGCAAGGTCTCGACTGAAATATCCTTATTCTTATTCATAGATTGAAGAAGGTCTTTCTTCTTCTCATATTCTCCACTCAATTTTTCAAATTCTCTAGTCGCCTTCTCTGCCTCGTTGTCCAGTTCTATAAGTTTGGACTGCAAGTTCCTGATAACTGTAGATAGTTTTGCGATATTCTGTCTACTCGGGTCACCCATGAGTTGACGCTCAAGTTTCAATAATTGTGAATCAAGACTCTGATATTCTAAAAATTTTTCAAACATACTTTCCTCCTAAAATATTTTGCAAAATGTGATAAATTTCTATATTTTTTGCATTTTTTTCATCAAATTTCACGATTTTTTCATATCTATGTAGCAAAAAACTCACATAGTCTGCAAAGTCGTCTGGCATGGTCCTTATATTTTCTTCGCCAAAATATAGATAGGGCTTGTCAATATTTTGCACCACATCACAGTGTTTGACTAATAGAAGATTATAGAACATTTTGCCCTCTTTGACAATCTTATTTAGCAATATTTCATATTTATTGGCATTGAGATAGTCTATAAGCAGGAAAATATTGCTTTGTGCTCCGAGTAGATAGTAATCAAATTCCACTTTGGCACGAGACAATATTCTCTTAATCTCCTCTCCACCCATACCTGTAATGACTGCAGTAATGGGGCGATAATTAGACAGCATATCGGGGCTAAACACCTCCAGCCCGTCACCTAAAGCAAAAGTGACGGAAGAAGAGTGATAGAGTAGATTATCTCTGGCTTTGTCAAGACACTTGGGGCTAATATCGGTGACAAAAGCGTGCTTTATCCTGTTTTTCTCCAAAAGCGTCCTCGGCACGAAGCCATGGTCACTGCCTATGTCAGCGATATATAATGTGGGCACCATGTCACAAATAGTGTCTAATCTAGTCAACGAATCCCTCCAATTTCTTACTGCGATTGGGGTGGCGCAGTTTCCTCAGCGCCTTGGCCTCAATCTGTCTAATACGCTCCCTTGTCACATCGAACTCCTTGCCCACTTCCTCCAGTGTCCTCGCATGAGAGTCATCTAGTCCATATCTCAATCTAATGACCTTCTGCTCTCTAGGTGTCAATGTGTCTATAGCGGAGAAGAGCGATTCCTTGAGCATGGTGTGAGAAGCGTTCTCGATGGGTGATTTGATGGTGTCGTCCTCCACGAAGTCACTTATCTGGCTATCCTCTTCCTCACCTACTGGCTTCTCAAGAGACAGGGGCTCTTGACCTATCTTCTGTATCTCACACACTCTCGCCTCAGTCAGTCCCATTCTCTGAGCCAACTCCTCTGTAGTGGGCTCTCTGCCCAGTTCCTGCAGGAGTTGTCTATTGACACGATGTAGTTTGTTGAGAGTCTCGACCATGTGAACTGGGATTCTAATGGTCCTCGCTTGGTCTGCTATGGCACGAGTGATGGACTGCTTAATCCACCATGTAGCATAAGTGGAAAATCTAAATCCCTTGGTGTAGTCGAACTTCTCCACCGCCTTGAGTAGTCCTAGATTGCCCTCTTGGATAAGGTCAAGAAAAGCCATGCTCGACCTCATCGCCCATTTTTTAGCAATACTGACCACGAGTCTCAAGTTGGCCTCAGTGAGTTTCTTTCTGGCAATGGGGTCTCCATCTTGTATGCGCCTAGCATATTCCACCTCTTCCTCACTGCTAAGTAGTGGCACTCTGCCGATATCTTTCAGATACATCTTAACGGGATCATCGAGGGATATTTTGCTAAACAAATCACTGAAGTCCTCGTCATCTTCCAGATTGTCCTCAGGCTTCTCTATCTTAATTCCTCGCTCTGTAAGATATGATGTGACTTCTTCCAGTTCTTTGGCACTGGTGTCATATTTTAGAAATCTCAGAAAAACTTCTTCTTCTGAGAGGTTGTTGTTGTGTTTCTTGGCAATATCGAGGAGTTTCTCTACCTCTGCCTCATACATCTCATTATACATCTAGTCATTATCTCCTTTCTTTAGTTCTTTGGCTATATCGCCCAGCCTTTTGGCTATAAGTCTGCGCTTGTCCATATCCCGCTCCTGTCGAAACGAGGCGAGAAGTTCGTCCTGCTCTAAAGCAAGTCTGCTCCTATCCATTCTGTCTATGCACTGGGCAAAATATAGTCTTTCATCATCAATATTGTCGAAATTGAGGGAGATAATATCCTTCAATCTTTCGTCATTATTTATATCGAAGTAATCATATAATGTGCTTATTGTGCATGTTTTGCCATTCTTGTGGCATTGACGCAAAAAGTCAAACAATCTCTGATAACCACTATTCTTAAAGGTCATGTCACCATCTAATAAATACATAGCATAATCTCTCTTAAAGCATAGGGCTGACAGCACGAATCGAGTGGCCCTCTCAAGGCTATCTGGAGAAGAAGACAGCGTCTCTTGCTCCACATTTTTGGCACTTGTGGGGGAGACATCTCTTCTCATATCTCGCCTGAGTATATCTATGCTGACATGGCAAATATCAGACACAGTGCGAAGATATATATCCTGCTCGGCACTGGTGGGCAATTTTGACACAATAGGCAGTGCCTCTTTAATAAACTGCGACTTTCCATAACTGTCACTTAAATCATATCTATCTTTTATGACATTTATCTCATATTCTATGGCGTCCATCGTGTCTTTTAGTGCAGATTGCAGGCCTTTCTGCCCATATTTATCTAAGAATTCGTCTGGGTCGAGGTTGTCCTTTAGATGCACCACTCTCACCTCAAGCCCCACCTCTCTTAACACATTTATAGCCTTATAAGTGGCCTTTTGCCCAGCGCTATCTCCGTCAAGACAAAGTATCACTCTGTCGACATATCTCTTGAGAATAAGAGCGTGAGAGGACGTTATGGCTGTGCCAAGGCAAGCCACAGCATTCTTTATGCCTGCACGATACATGGCTATGACATCAATGGTTCCCTCTAGGATATACACCTCTTTTATGTCTTCCGTCTTTTTGAGTTCCTTGATGGTGTTGATATTGTAGATAGTTTTGCTTTTGTCAAAGACTATGGTCTGGGTGGAATTGCGATATTTGGCTTGTTTTGCATCTTTTTCTAGTATCCTAGCAGTGAAGCCAATTGTGTCACCAAAACTATTGATAATGGGGAAAGTCATTCTGCCAGCAAATACGTCATACAAATTCCCATATTGAGACATCTCGACAAGCCCTGCATCCTTCAAAACTTGTTTGGCTACTCCCTTTTTCTCAAAAAATGATAAGAGACTATTATAATCCTTGCTATAGCCTATCTTAAAGTGACTTAAAACATCATCTGTGAAGTGACGGGAGGTGGCATAATCTCGAGCCACTTTCCCCTCATCAGATTTGAGGCTGTCCTCATAGAACTGCGTGGCGGAGTTGAGGGCATGGAGGACTTTCTCCTTTTGTCTGAGTTTCTGCATCTCCTTCTCACTATCCACTCCTGTGGGAAGCGTGAGGCCAGCCTCCTCAGCCAGCAATTTGACGGCTTCCATGAAAGTCAATCTGTCGAACTTCTGCACGAAAGATATGACATCTCCTCCCTCGCCACAGCCATAACAGTGATATACCTGTTCCTCCTCGCTGACAGCGAAAGAAGGAGTCTTCTCAAAGTGAAAAGGACAGCATGCCCAGAAATACCTCCCTCTCTTTTGCAAAGTGATTGAGCGAGATATGACAGAAACTATGTTGCTTCGAGATTTGACTTCTTCTATAAATTCTGTAGGAAAGCCAAAATTGTTCAACCTATACTCCTCTGTAAAAAAAATATCTACTTTATATATACTAAAAAAATTGACAAATTCCTCTTTTTTATTCAAAAAATATTTTTTTATCACTTTTTTTCAATTTTATTTGATTTTTTAACCAAAAAAAGCAAAAAAAGCAAAGAAAATATCTTTGCCAATTATTGACTGTGAATAAATTATTCCACTGAAAGAATGTAATAATATACAGGCTGTCCACCCATCACTGCGTTGAACTCGCATTGTGGGAATACGCTTGATAATTTGTCCTGAAGAGCCAAGGCATCGCTCTCTTTGACCTCTTCTCCATAGAAGAGGGTGACATTGACTGTATTGTCATCGATGAGCTTGCCCACTAGTTCACTGACTGTGTCGTCTATGCTCTCGCCCTTGGCAAGAATGGCATTGTTGTCTAGCCCTATTATCTCACCTACGCTGAGGTCGAAGCCGTCCACGTGAGTATCTCTCACTGCATATGTCACAGAGCCTGTCTTGACACTGGACATGGACTCCTTCATGGCGTCCCTGTTCTCCTCCACATTAGCATCAGGGTTGAAAGCAAGGCAGGCAGAGATGCCCTCAGGCACTGAGCGGGTGGGAATGACCACCAAGTTCTTCTTGGTCAAGTCTTGTGCTTGCTCTGCAGCAAGAATAATATTCTTATTATTAGGCAGAACGAACACTGTCTCTGCATTGACCTTTTCTATCGCTTCGGCTATATCGCTGGCGGAAGGATTCATGGTCTGTCCGCCCTTGATGCAATAATCCACCATTAAGTCTTTGAACACAGCCTCGAATCCGTCTCCAGCGGATACGGACACTATGCCCATGGGTTTGGCAGGCTCCTTACTCTCACGCTCCTTGACAAGTTGTCTATTCTGCTCTAAGAGGTTCTCTATCTTGATAGTGCCTATTTCGCCTAGTTCAAGGCCAAATTCGAGTGCCTTGTTGGGCTCATTGCTATGGACATGTACTTTGATAAGTTTGAGGTCGCCAAGGCAAATGACGCTGTCACCAAGGCCCATGAGTCTCTCACGCAGTTTGTCAATATCGCTCTGCGTGGTCTTCTTATACATATTTATAATCATATACTCGATGCAGTAAGCGAACTGGATGTCCGCTATATCCACTGCGCCATTGTGCAGGTCTCTATCTCTCTCGTATATGGCTGTGATGTCGATGTAATCACTGGCTGGGGCTTCCTCATTGACGAGTGCCTTGTAAAATCCTGTGAATATGACAAGCAATCCTCTACCACCAGCGTCCACAACACCTGCTTTCTTGAGGACAGGCAGGAGTTCGGGCGTTTGAAGCAATATCTCCTCACCCTTGTCGAGAATATCCTTGAGGAAAGTCTCAAAGTCACTATTCTTCTTCGAAGCGATGACGGCATACTCACTCATCACCCTAATAACAGTGAGAATGGTGCCCTCTTTGGGCTTGGTGACTGCCTTGTATGCTATGTCGGCTCCCTCTTTCATGGCTCTGGCGAAGTCCTTGGTAGTGAGTTCGGTGTGCTGTCTAATGACTGTGGACATACCCTTGAGTATCTGTGAGAGAATGACGCCGGAGTTGCCTCTAGCACCTCTCAAGGCACCCTTAGTTATTGCCTCGGAAAGCGAGTCAAAATTGTTGTTGAGACATTCGTTGACTTCTTTAGTGGCTGACTTGAATGTCAAGTTCATATTGGTCCCAGTATCGCCATCTGGTACTGGAAAAACATTGAGTGAATCTACATATTTTCTATTTTCATCGAGGAGCTGGGCTGAGGACAGAATCATCTTTCTGTAAGTCGCTCCGTTAATCGTTTTTTGCAATTTTTTATACCCTCCGCAATCGGTTTTATGACAAGGCTCGCAACTTCGCTCATATGAGCAATCCCCCAAAAAGTTGCGACCCCCAAAATATATCTAAAAAAATTAGACCCTGACACCGATGACTTTGATGTTAACTGCATCGACTATCATACCGGTGAACTTCTCCACGCTATACTTGACGGTGCTCTTCACGCTGTCACAGACGGCAGTGATGGAGACTCCATACTTGAGTATAACATTGAGGTCCACTGTGATGTGATTGTCACTGCTAGTTATCTTCACGCCACGAGTAAAGGATCTGTTCTTGAATAGTTCGCCAAAACTCTCTTTGGTGCTTCTGGAGACGAGGTCAATAACGCCATAGCAATCGAGGGCATTATAGCCTGCGACCACCGCTATGGCTTCGTTGTTTATTGTAATATCGCCGAATGCGTTAGAAGTCTTAACGAACATGATTTTTCCTTTAATTTGTGTATACTGGTGGCACTTAGCACACTAGTTTACCACTATAATATACTACACACTAGATATTTTTGCAAGAAAAATTTTGAGAAATATAAAAATAATTGTAAATTATCTAAAAATCACAATTTTTAGACTGCACGACTACTCTTAACGGATTTACTTAAAAGTGAAAAGTTCTGCATGAAAAAAGACACGTTTTAGTTATAGAATAATAACCAAAATGTGTAGCGAGATTGTCAAAAATTGAACTACATCTTTATGTAATGTTTGCGGAAAATTATTTTAAGAATGGGCGCCATTCCCTTGGGCGCTTTGACGCAGATTATTCTCATCTCTCATCTCCTAATACAAGTATAATATGCGACAAAATCTCCATTGGTGAATGGGTTAATTCCCACCTTATTTTATATTGTTGTTATATGCTATTTTCTTTCTAATAATTTATTTAGATATGGATAGTTTTCTCACATCTAATGCTCTATTTTCGCTATTATACAGATAGGCTCCTAGCACTACCATATCCACACCAAGAGAGGCTAACTTTGGAGCTAAAGCATCATTCACTCCCCCGTCCACTTCGATAAGAAAATCTAGAGAATTTTCCTGTCTATGCCAAGATATTTCTTGGATTTTAGAGATTGTATTTTGTATGAATTTTTGACCACTTTTCCCCGGTTCTACACTCATAACTAGAAGAACGTCTATATATTCTAAAAGTGGCTTTATTTCACTAAAAGAAGTGTCTGGCTTTATGGCAAGACCCGCCTTAATTTTATGGGATTTGATGTCCAGTAAAATGGACTTCAACTCTTCCTTATCCGCCACCGCCTCATAGTGAATGGTGAGAATTTCTACGCCATTTTGCATATACTTAGGATAAATCTCGGATATATTCTCCGCCATGACGTGAACGTCAAGAGGAATGTGCGATATACGAAAAATAGAGGGCAAATACGCATGGTCGAAAGTAGTGGCTGGGACAAAATGCCCGTCCATAATATCACAATGGATAAAGTCTATGTCTAGTGATTGAAGCTGTGTAAGATAACTGGCAAGTTCACTAAATGGTGGTGGATTGGTAGAGGCAGAAATCAGCATAAATCCCCCTCCTCATTCATATACTTTCTCCTCAGTTGCCCGCAGGCTCCGTCTATGTCGTCTCCAAGGCTTCTACGTGTGGTGACGGATATGTGATAACTCATAAGCACTTCGGCAAAAGAAGATAATGTGTCGTTGCTACATTTTTTGAAGTCATTTTCCTTCACCTCATTGAGATTGATGAGATTAACCATGCAGTTAAGTCCCTTCAGTTTTTTAGCCAAGGTGAGAGCGTGCTCTTTTGAGGAATTGACATCTTTTATCATGATGTATTCTATGAGAATACGCCTATTAGTCTTTTCGCTATAATATCTCACCGCATCGATAAGTTCGTCATAATGATATGCACGAGATATGGGCATAATCTCCCCTCTAATATTGTCACTTGGGGCGTGCAAAGATAGGCACAAATGTATGTGATAGCCACTATCGGCTAGGTCGTATATACGTGGAACTAGTCCACAAGTGCTGAGGGATATATTCCTCTCACTATAGTATAGTCCATGCTTGTCTGTAGCAAGTGATATAAACCCCAGCACATTGTCGTAGTTGTCAAGTGGCTCACCACTGCCCATGAGGACAATGTTGCTGACTTTCCTATCCTTAATATCTCCGCCAAGATAACTATTGACGCAGATAATCTGGCTCATTATCTCCCCGCTGGTGAGATTTCTAACCAAGCCGTCCAGTCCAGAGGCACAAAACTTGCACCCCATTCGACACCCCACCTGCGATGACACGCATAGTGTGTAGCCGAATTTGTATTGCATCAATACTCCCTCAATGACATTCCCATCTGCGAGTCTGTAGAGGAATTTCTGCGTGCCATCACTGGAGTTCTGTACCTTGACAATGGATATGGGGTTGTCTATATAATTTTCCTGCAATTTCTCTACAAGAGCCATAGGGAGATTGCTAGTCTCATTAAGTCTTTTCCCATTGTGAAGGGCGGAAAAAATCTGCTCTGCACGATACTTTTTCTCCCCCATATCTATCATGAGAGACTGCAATTTATCGAAAGTCAAACTCTGCAAATCAGTCATTTCTGTCTCCATTGAAAAGTGTTTTAGGCATGATTTTCTTGCCATTAAGATATGCCTTGGATGACATAATCTTGCCACCACTTGTTTGGATTTCATCAAGCAAGACTAGCCCGTCTTTACATTTTACTACAAGTCCTGTCTTGGAAG